>JAGGUV010000174.1 GCA_021158345.1 Bacteroidales bacterium | reverse complement strand
GAGGGCTTGCAACTGCCACCATACAAAATAGAAATCTCCTGAGCAACATCATCGCCATATTTTTCAGCAATAAGCGAACGGATAAAAGCATGCATTTCCTGAGCTTGTTCAGGACTGGCATTTACACCTGTGCCAATAGCCCAGACAGGTTCATAGGCAATAATGATGTTAATAAATTCATCCCTATTTAAATTAAACAAAGCTTTTTGTATCTGCGTTTTCACAACATCAAAATGTTTTGAATTTTCTCTGTCAGCCAATTGTTCGCCACAGCAAAATATAGGACGAATATTATTATCTAATAATTTTTCAACTTTTTTGGCTAATAATTCATTAGACTCATTAAAATATTTTCTTCTTTCGGAATGGCCGATAATACAATAATCAACGCCCATTGATTTAAGCATAGGAGCAGATATTTCGCCTGTATAAGCTCCGAAAGAATTTTCAGATACATTTTGAGCACCGACAGAAAACTCACCGTCCTCTGCAAGATCAGTAGCTATTTCAAGATAAGTAAACGGAGGACAAACAATTACATCAACATCTTCAGGCTTATCATCTTCAAGCATTTGAAAAATATTATTTAACAAATCATCAGCTTGCTCAAAAGTATTATTCATTTTCCAATTTCCTGCAACAATTTTTTTTCTCATGACAAATAATTTTATTTTTATTAAGTTAATTTAATTCTCGGGTCTAAATATGCATAAATAATATCTACTAAAATATTAATACAAATCAAAATTATAGAAATAAACAATAATGCTCCCATAATAACAGGAAAATCATATTTTTCCAAAGCACGAACAATAACCACACCAACACCTTTCCAGTCAAAAACATATTCTACAAAAACAGCACCTGCGAGTAAAGAGGCAAACCATCCTGAAATAGCTGTAACCACAGGATTTAAAGCATTTTTCAAGGCATGACGTGTAATAATTTTATATTTAGATAAGCCTTTTGCCTTTGCTGTTCTGATATAATCCTGCGACATAACATCTAACAAAGAACTACGCGTAAGCTCAACAACAATTGCCAAGGGTCTAATTCCAAGCGTTAAAGCAGGGAGGATTAAATTTTTCAGGCTCAGGTATTGTCCTTCACCAAAATCGCTGACAGTATATAAACTGCCAAACATATTTAATCCTGTATAATCTGCAAGGACAAAAGCAAATATCCAGGCAAACAAAATAGCAACAAAAAACGAAGGCAACGACATACCCAAAACAGAGAACACTATAGCCACTTTATCAAAAACACCATTTCTGTTTAAGGCACAAAACACTCCGATAATGATCCCGAAAAACAATGCAAAAGAAATAGCTACTACAGCTAAAAGTGCTGTTTTTGGAAATGCTTCCGACAATATTTCCGTTACTTTTCTTTTATTTTGATAAGAACGTCGCAAATAAGGTTTCTTTAAAACAACAACAAATTTATTAGAAACCCTAAATAATTTAACATAAGGCGAGTACTTATTATTGTCTAAATACCAATAATTATTTTTATCAACAAAATTATGTACAGACAGAGGTAAAACGTCATTAAGAAAATTAAAATACTGAGTTACCAAAGGTTTATCTCTGCCCAAGTCCTTATTAATAGCCTCAACAGAAGCCATATCCGCCCTCTGTCCAAGCATCATACGAGCAGGGTCGCCGGGAAGTATGTTAAACAAAACAAAGACTAAAGTTATTACGCCAAAAACTACTAATAATCCGTAAAACAATCGTTTTAATAGAAATCTTAACATAAAGCCATTAGCATAAATTTATTTTTTGTGTAGATATTCTTTTTCAACATACTCATAATCAGGGAAATCATTAAAATGCCATTTTCCCAAAACATAAGCATTTTTTAGAATCACTAATCCGGGATTAGAACGTATGACAGCTTCTAATGCTGTATCATCGGAATTATAAAATTCCATTTCTATATTTAATTTTTTCTTAAATTCTGAAATCTCTTTTCTTGTACTGCTTGTTAATACTATAAATGAATAGCCATTGTCATCACATTTTTTATAAAATTCATTTATTTTTTTAAATGCTTTTATATTTGTTTCCGCAAGATTATAAGCAATGAGAATAAATTGAAAATCAGGATTCTCAATAAAATTAGCTGTCATATTATTGCCTAAGCTATCTTCAATAGTTACGTCATTTTTTCTGCCTGTGTTTGGGTCGTCAATACGTTGTGATTGAAATTCCCATTGCGATAACCACAAAGAATCTTGCCAAGGTAAATCTTTTGACAGATACTCTTTCACTTCTCCGGTTTCTTTATTTTTATAAGAAAGAAAATATTTAACAGGTTTAGGATTTTCAGGTATTAATCTGTTACCAACTTTCCATGTTCTAAAATCAATAACAGGCAGATGTCTGATAGAATATATTTCCATAGATAAAAAAGCTGCAAGAAACAACAGGAATATGCTAAACTCAGCTTTTGGATAAAAAATTCTTTTCACATCCTTTCGTGAAAAAAACACAATAAACACAAAGACATTAATGATAAGATTTTTATAAAAAGTCTGCCAGTTAGATAAAATAATAGCTTTACCAAAACATCCGCAATCAGGGACAGAATTATACAAAGCATCGCCAAGAGTTACAAAAGTAAATCCTATCATCATAAGCAAAACCAACCACGACACTTCTTTTATCCTTATTCTAAAAAGCATTAAAACACCAAGAATAAATTCAAAAGCACATAAACCCACAGCCATAGTCATAGCAAAAGGTTTTGCCCATAAAGTTTTGTATGCAATAAAATAATCAATTATCTGATATTTTGTGCCCACAGGATCAACACCTTTTACAAAACCTGAATATATAAATAACAAACCTATAAGCAGAGCACTTAGGTTTACAATTGTTTTATTAAACGATTTACGTAAAAATAATGCTATAATTAAATTAACAGTTAATAATAAAAGAAAAAACAGATTATAAACTTCTATATATTTAATAGCAAAGACAGAAAATAATGCCATAAAAAATACAATCCAACCTATGGCTGATTTTTTTTTGTTTAATTTATCCATGATTATTTATTTAAATTTTTAGATTCATAAAGTTTTATTAAAGCAAAGACAGCATAATTAATAATATCATAATAATTAGCGTCAACGCCTTCCGAAACAAATGTTTTACCCTGATTATCTTCTATTTGTTTTATACGTAAAAGTTTCATCAAAATAATATCAGTAAGAGAACTTATACGCATATTACGCCATGCTTCACTATAATCGTGGTTTTTGTTCTCCATCAAATCCATTGCTTTATAAAAATATTTTTCATATAGCTCAATAGCTTCATCATATGAAAGATTATAATTATCATCATCGCCAAATTGCAATTGAATGAGAGCCATAAGCGAATAATTTACAATGCCAATAAATTCAGGCCAAATGCCTTCGTTAATTTTATGCACACCTTTTTTTTGGATGCTTCTTATACGGTTAGCCTTAATGTATATCTGGTCAGTAAGCGAAGATGTACGTAAAATACGCCATGCACTGCCATAATCTTTCATCTTTTTATCAAAAATATCTTTACAGAATTTTATTATTGTCTTATACTGTTCTGTTGTTTTATTATTCATGTATTTTCCTGTTTTTTAAATTTTGTTAAAAATGTAGAAACATCTTCTAAATATTCTATTATTTCAAAAAATTATTTTTTTCTAATAAAAAATTCATCTTCACTTTATAAATACTAATTTTGTTAGATAAAAATCGTACTAAAAGATTAAAAAAAAACATTAATATCAACCAAAATGAACACAAAAAAATTAATCGTTAAAGATACAGATTTTTCTTATATCAGTAATAATAAAATCATAAGATTTAACAGACCATTGGTAATGGGCATACTTAATGTAACATCTGATTCTTTTTACGACGGCGGAAAATATAATACTGAAAAAGCTCAGATTGAACATTCAAAAATCATGATAGAACAAGGTGCTGACATTATTGATATTGGAGCTATGTCAACACGTCCGGGAGCTATAAATTTCACTGAGGAAGAAGAAATAAAAAGAATAGAGCCTGTGATAAAAACATTAATAAAACATTTTCCTGATGCGGTTTTTTCTGTTGACACTTTCAGGTCAAAGGTAGCAAAGATGT
Source organism: Bacteroidales bacterium (assembly GCA_021158345.1). Taxonomy (GTDB): domain Bacteria; phylum Bacteroidota; class Bacteroidia; order Bacteroidales; family AUK083; genus AUK083. Next base: position 2,159 of record JAGGUV010000174.1, on the reverse strand, counting down.
CTGCTGAAAACGGAATTCATATCATTAACGATATTTCAGGCGGTACTATTGATAAAAATATGTTTAAAACTATTTCAAAATTAAATATTCCTTATGTTATGATGCACATACAAGGCACGCCTCAAAACATGCAAAAAAATCCTGTTTACAATAATGTTGTTGAAGATATCTATAATTATTTTTCTAAAAAAATAGCAGAGCTTAATAATTTAGGTTTTAATAAAATTATTTTAGACCCGGGATTTGGCTTTGGTAAAACAGTACAGCATAATTATAAATTACTAAAAGAACTTAAATATTTTAAAAAATTAAATCTGCCAATCCTTGTGGGAATATCACGTAAGTCGATGATAAATAAAGTGTTGGGAACGACTCCTGCCGAAGCTCTAAACGGCACAACAGTGTTAAACACAATTGCTTTGATGAATGGAGCTAACATTCTTAGAGTTCATGATGTTAAAGAAGCAAAAGAAGCTGTTAAAATTATTAAATTATTGAATTAATATTTTCGTTTGTTATTTTTATATTTTATTATCTTTGTATAAATACTTAAAAAAATGACATTAATCCCATTATTTATAAACATTCGTATTTTAGATATAATAGATATTTTGCTGGTAGCCTTTTTATTATATGAGCTATATCAATTTTTAAAAGGCACGGCAGCAATAAAAATTTTCTTTGGAATTATAGCAATTTATCTGATGTGGAAAGTTGTAAAAGCCTTACAAATGGAGCTCTTAAGTGAAATTTTAGGAGCATTTATCAGCGTTGGATTTATTGCTTTAATAATAGTATTCCAGCCTGAGATACGAAATTTTCTGCTAATGTTAGGCACTCATAGTTTTTTTAATAAAAAAAATAAGAAAATTTTATTTTGGAGAATAAAAACTCATAACGGTCCTACTCTTAACACAGACCCTATAATACAAGCATGCCAAAAAATGGCCGAGACAAAAACAGGAGCTTTAATTGTTTTAGCACAAAAAAATATTCTGGAACAATTTGTCGATACCGGAGAAATTATTAATGCTGAAATTTCCGAACCTCTTTTAGAAAACATTTTTTATAAAAACAGCCCCTTACACGATGGTGCTGTGATTATTATTAACAATAAAATAAAAGCAGCGAGATGTATTTTACCTGTATCAAGTAATCCTGCTATACCTCCGAGATTTGGTTTAAGACACAGAGCTGCTACCGGAGTCACAGAACAATCCGATGCCATTGCTGTTATTGTATCCGAACAAACAGGAAAAATATCATATTGCAAATATGGAAAAATAACTTCTAATGTAAAAATCGGAGCACTGAAAAATTACCTCGAAAAAGAATTTAACGAATAATTCTTAATTTAAAAATTTGTTTAATTAATACAATTATAACTATAATATATTTATATGCTTAATCTTAATATAGAAAAATACGATAAAATACAGTTGAAGGATTCATTCTTTGGATTTTTTGTTTATGCTATTGGTGATTTCTTAGCACAATTAATTCTTAACAATTTTAGTTTAACACGATCAATTGGTTTAGGTATTATTGGTGCAAGTATTTATGCAATAGAAATACCTATATGGTTTAGGTTTATTGAAAATGTAAGAATTAAATTAAAAAATAAAAAAAACAGAAAAAACATATTTTTAAAAATTGATAATAACCTTGATTATAAATTTTCACCAATTAGTAAAATGCTATTAGCAACTTTATATTTTAATCCTTTGTGGGTAGCAAGACATATGTTTTTTATAAAACTTTTTTCATTTATAGAAAATGGGGGTAGTTTTAATATATTAGACACTTTTCTTGAAATAATTCCTTTGGCAAATATTTCATTTACATCAACTATAATAATAGTATTTATTGGAAATTATATAATTCACAATAAAATAGCCTTAAAATATCGTTTTATTGGCAATGCTATATTTAGTTCACTTTTAGCAATGTATTATGCCATTTCTATTGTCTTATTTAAATAAAAATTATGATAGAGATATACGAAAAAATTAATACTGCAATAAAAAATAATATCACTGCATATCTTGTAACTCTTATTGAGTATGATGGCAGAGCAAAATCTGTAAAAAATTCAAAAATGCTTGTTTACGAAAATGGTGACAGCTTCGGAAGTATTGGTGGCAAAGAAATAGAAACCT
>JAGGUV010000139.1 GCA_021158345.1 Bacteroidales bacterium | reverse complement strand
TTTTAATTCAGCCCGATGGCAGCGCCTCGGGATTAAATGTTTGAGTGTGAAAAGAGCGCCCTGAAAGGGCAGATTACATTTAATATGTACAAGAAAATGCGCTGTTTATATTTTTTGAAAAGTATCCGGTTTTGGTTTAAATAGAAATATGTATTTTAAAAATTACTTGAAAACTATCTATAGCACTGATTTAAGCTGTACTACAGAAATTTAATTTTGATATATTTTTTAACCTGCCCTTTCAGGACGTGAAATTATAAATAATGATTTTTATTCAATTGTTTACTTTGTGAAATTCAGTTTGGTGTTTATTTTGTCAGTATTTTTTTTGTATTTTAGAACCCAAATAAAATGAAAAAATAATGAAGAAGATAAAATTACACTGGCAAATATTAATAGCTTTAGTATTAGGAGTATTATTCGGAATATTTTTTAAAGAGCAGGTAAAATATGTAGCATGGTTTGGTGAAGTATTTATCAGAGCTTTAAAAATGGTAATCATACCCCTGATAGTGAGTTCAATAATATCGGGTGTAACAAACATCGGTACAGGCGATAACCTTGGCAGATTAGGTTTAAAGACTTTATTTTATTATATTTTTACGAGTGTATTTGCAATTCTAACAGGCTTGATACTTGTTAATTATTTCAAACCGGGTGTAGGCGCCAACTTAGGCTTTAGCGAGGTAGTTGAAGGTTTGGGTGCAGAACATGAAACTATAGGACAAACTTTGATAAATATTATTCCTACCAATTTTATTAAATCATGTGTTGAAAATAAAATGCTCTCAGTAATTTTTTTCTCAATAATTTTCGGCTTTTTTATCACTAAAACAAAAAATAAAACTAAAGTACTTTTATCTGATATTTTTAATGGGATTTTTGAAGTAATGATGAAAATAACTTTATTTATCATCAAATTTATACCAATAGGGATTTTTGGTATTGTAGCTTCACAAGTTGGTAAAACACCTAACCTTGGTGAGCTTGCACAACGTCTCGGAGGTTTTATGCTCGTTGTTTTACTCGGTTTATTAATTCATGCGTTTATAACTTTGCCCTTAATATTAAAATTAATAGGAAAAGTAAAGCCTTTTAAGCATTTTAAAAATATGTCCTCTGCTTTACTAACGGCATTTTCAACGTCATCATCAAATGCTACATTGCCTTTAACAATGGATGCTGTGGAGAATAATTCAGGTGTTTCTAATAAAATAACAAGTTTTACTTTACCTTTGGGTGCAACAATAAATATGGATGGAACAGCATTGTACGAATGTGTTGCTGCTATGTTTATTGCTCAGGCTTATGGGGTGCAACTCGATTTTATGCAACAACTAATAATTGTTTTCACTGCTCTTTTAACTTCAATAGGAGCTGCAGGTATTCCTATGGCCAGTCTTGTGATGATAACGGTAATTCTTACTGCTGTTGGTTTACCTTTAGAAGGTGTCGGTCTTATCTTGGCTGTTGACAGACCCCTTGATATGCTCAGGACTGCTGTTAATGTTTGGAGCGACAGTTGCGGTGCTGTTACTATTGCAAAATCAGAAGGGGAGTCACTTAATGTGTAAAATTTTTTCAAAATTATTTTGTGCTTAAATAAATATATTAATTTCGCTGCTTTCAAAAACAAATAATTTGACATGCGAACTTTAATGAGAAGAATTTTATTTTTAATTATTATTTTATCTTCAACAACTTTTGTTAATGCTCAACAAACAGAGCCCTCTGATAATGTAGATGCTAAATGTTTTAGAATTGAAAGTGAGTTTAATTTACAGACTTTAAAAGAAAATTCTAATAAGGAAAGTTCATTTGCATTACCATCTTTACTTTTTAGATATGGACTAAATAAAAAAATAGAATTAAGAGTCGGAAATATTGGCGAATATCATAGAATTGTTTCAGAAAATGATACTGAAAAAGATTTTAGTATTGGAAATGTTGAAATAGGAGCAAAGGCTCAATTATTAAATTCTAAAACTAAAATAGCTTTTTTTAGTCATATTATTTTACCTAAAAAAAACTTTTCAATAAATAATTTTGGAATTGTCAATACTCTTACAATTTCGCATGATTTATCAGATAAATATAGTATAGGTTACAGCCTTGGATATAATTATTTTGAACAATCATCTGCTACTTATTCATTATTTTTTAATAGAAATATTAATGAAAATGAAACAGTTTATCTTGAAACATTTGGTGAATATAATTTGGAAGATGATTTCTCTCAGATAGTAAATCTGGGATATACATTTGTATTTAACAAATTTATTGATTTTGATATTACTGCAGGTAAAGGATTGTTTTCAAATACTAATTTCTACTCAATAATAATCAGTTTTAATATATAATTATTTATTTTATTACCTACTAAATAATTGATGGTACCATATTATTTAATAATTTTGAAGTATAATAGAATTTAATTTTATAGATACTAATAGATTATTATGAAATTTTTCGGAGATTTCCATATCCACTCACATTTCTCAATGGCAACATCTAAGCTTTTAAACCCCGAATATTTAGATTATTGGGCAATGATAAAAGGGATAAAAGTCATTGGTACGGAAAATTTTTCTCATCCCTGCTGGTTAAAAGAATTAAAAGAAAAGCTTGAGCCTGCCGAACAAGGTTTGTATAAATTGAAAAATGAATATATTCTGGATAATCCTTATTGTTTATGCTGCTGTTTGCTTTACAGACTCTATATGGCATTTCCACAAGCCAGTGCCGTTTAATGCAATATAATAATATAATTTTATAACGGATACTGACCTCTCTTAAAATTTAATTTAATTTGAAAATAATTGCTTTTTTATTTCCGATAGCTATCGGAATTACTTTTTCTGACTTTTAGTATTAAGTAATATAAAGTAT
>JAGGUV010000182.1 GCA_021158345.1 Bacteroidales bacterium | reverse complement strand
TTATTATTGAGATATTTAACAAAAATAATTTTTTTTGTGTAATAAATAATAAAAAACTCTCAAAACTAATAATTAAATTTTGAGAGTTCTTTTATTTATCAATATTTATAAAATTATTTAATGAGAATATATTTTGTTTGAATTTCTATATCCTGAATTATCAATATACCAGTCAGTATAAGAGTTTCCTGAACTCTCAGCCCATTCGCCGAAGTGTAAATAAGCCTGAAGAATGTCGAGTTTTTCAATAGGATAATCAAAAGGAGCAGGAATGTTAATGCCCCATGGCAAATTATTAGTTGTTTTATAATATTTGTTATTAGCCGGATTTGTGTCATCAGAGCCCTGACCGAAATAATCGGTATTCACAAGGTCAGTAGGAGTATAGCCAGGTAAATGAGCTTCTCTGCCTCTTGTTTTTTTAATAATGATAAATGGGTTATAAGGGGCTGTCCCTGTGGTATAAATAGAAATAGGTGTTGTTAACGTAAAATTAATATCAAGAGTATCAGGCTCTACATATTGCCCTCCTTGTTTGGTGTTAACTCCCAATTCCCCACCCGGACTTGGTAAAATGTTGAAAGCATTATCGAATACTATTATTGTTGCTTTCGATTGTCCTGCTTCTGTATTATTAGCTTGTAAATTAATATAGCCATCCTGAATATTAATACCTGTTACAGATGAAATATCCGATGGATTAAGATTAGGAATTTGGAAACCAAATCCATTATTATAGCTTGCACCACTAGCTTTAAGAGCAAATTTACCGTTAACTTCAACTAATTGATTATTTGCATTTGTTATTTGATTAAATTGATAATCAATAACAAGATCATTAAAATCATAATCGCCTTTATAAGGCCATGAATCTTCAAAGGCAAAAGTTCCCCATGACGAAATATCAGGGAAATAAATATTAAATGCTCTTGAATTATCATCAGGATAATCATCTGTATCATCATCCACACCATCGCCATCAGAATCTATGCTTGGTCCTGTAACTACGACATTGTCAAAGTATAATGATGAATTAATGGAATATGTCCATATTAAAATTTGACATTTTTCAGTATATGCAGGCATTGTAGCTGTTACAGTTTTTGTCATCCATTGTGTACTTGGATTATATATTCCTATTGCATAAAATCTGATGGGCGAACCATTGCTTCTACGAGGTATTAAATATAAATATGCATTTTTATATCCGCTATTAGAAGCCTTAATATCAGAAGTAAAAGTAATTAAGTCACCGGGATTAACATAAATATATTGAGATGCACCTCCAGTAAATCTTTTTCCGTTAGGTGTGCTGATTTTTAGTACATGATTATTATTTTCTTCTTCATAACGTGAAACGTATGGTTTGTTATAAGTTACAAAATTCCATTTTCCAGTAACAACAGTAGGATTGTTCCAGCTAAATTGAACGCCAAAATCATTTGTTTCAAAATCACCGTTAGCAATTAAGTTGTTAACTGATTTTGAATTTTTAAAGTTTGATTTTTTTAAAATATTACAGGCTTTAATATTTCCTCGTATTGATTTGGCTTTATCAACTGTATCAGGGGGAGGAACAGTGTCATAGTCAAAGCCATAGTCGTAATTAACGCCGTCTTCTTTAGCACTGCTTTCGAGAGGTATAACAACATCTCCTGCAAATGATTTAATATATATACTGTCTATAGTGCTTGGAATAGAAAAATCACCTTCAAAAACACCATCCTTGTTAACACTCCCTGTTTGTAATAATTTGACGGGTTGGTTATTTTTTGTAGAATAAAAATCCACTCTGCTTCTATTTTCTGAAAAATCTACAGTATAAGGTAATTTGATATTAGTTTTTATATTTTTTATATTTTGAAAATCAAAACCATCTGCAATAATTAAATCATTTATTTTATTTTTGTCAGGAGGGTTTGTATTTTGTTTTTTACATGAATTAATTGATAATAAAATTATTATCACTGAGAAGATTTGAATAAGTTTTTTCATGGTTTTTTGTTTTAAAGATTAATTTACAAATTTATTAAAAAAATATTTGTTTTAATTTATAAAAGTAAAAAATAATATTATTATTTGCTAATGTTTTTCAAATAATATGCCAAATATTTTAAAGAATTTTAATGGGGTGAGAAACAATATTTTAACTTTTATACTTAATATTATGAATGTTTATTATGGGACTAATGTCCCGAATTGAAAATTATTTTATAAAATTATATCTTAAAGAAATAATGAAATTTCTTCCATGAGCACATATTCCTGATGAATAAGGTCTGTATCTGTTATCTAATATATTTTCGACACCAAAATTTAACTGAAAATTTTTATTTATTTGCGAAGATGTCTTTAAGTTTAAAGTCCACCAGCCCGGAGAATAAGGCAGTCCGTTTTTATCTTTTGCATACATATATTCTTTAGCCTGCTCCGAAGCAGCAAGATATTTATTTTTTATTGCACCATTGTAATTGGAATAAATTTTAAATTTAATTTTATTCCAATAATATGTTAATGAAGTGCTGCCAAATAGAGGAGATACATGACGTAAAGGGCTGTTGTTATTATCTTCACCATGAGTGTAAGTTAATGATGTGTTAAAAGATAAATTATTACATACTTCAGTGAAAAAAGAAAAACTTGCCCCAAAAATATTTGCATAGTTAGCATTAACAAGAGCCTGAACTTTGCTCATTTCACCGTCGTAGATTATTGAATCTTGTCCGTTAAAAGTAAAATTTTGTCTTACCATAGCATCATTAAGATAAGAATAGAACCCCGAAATACTGATTTTTGTATTGTTTTTAATTTTTTTTATTATTTCACAATCAAAATTATAGACATATTCGGGTTTTAAATTTTTGTTAGGCACAATAACATTTCCGGGTTCTGAGTCAAAGATTTTACCTACATCATCAAGGTTTGGGGCACGAAATCCTGTTGAAGCATTAATATTTATTTGAGAATTATTTTTCGGTCTGAATACTAATCCCAGGCTTCCGTTAATAGAATTGTTGTTGATTTTTATATTGTCATAAGGAAAATCGTAAAAAGTTTTATCATCGAATTTTGAATATAATCCTACATAATTATATCTGAGTCCTGAAATGAAAGTGAATTTGCTACTCAGATTCGATTTAAAATTAATATAAGAAGCAAAGGAATAATATTTGTTACCTCCGTCAGGATATCTGCTGGCAGATTTTTCTGTGTCGCCTGTTAAAATATTTTTTGTAATCCCTTTGGAATCAACGTTATTATAAACATTTTCAAAACCATAGAAAAGGATGGATTTTTTATTTATCTTTTTATCAAAGTCAATATTAATAGTAAAGATATCCACTTTTTCTGTCCTTGTTCTAAGGTAATCGTTTTGAAATTTTCTGTCGTTTCTACTTTCTTCTGTATATTGCTGAGCAATTGTGAGTTTTGCCCTGTCATAAAATTTTGTTGTATCTGTTGAAGACATTTTAAAATTATTCATTATCCATTTTTGCGGACCATAATACCATTGCGAGTATTTTAATTCATCATTTTTATATTGAATAAGTCTGTCGTATCTTGGTATATCCGATGTGTTTGAATAATGAAAAGCATAAGTGATATCAAAATATTTATTAGGTTTATATCTGATTTTTTGCATAAAATTTTTCTGATTATAACCTGAGAATTTCTGAATATTTTTATTATTATTTAAAAAAACAGAGTCTTTCCCATTTACACGTTTTACAAATTGTTTACGTACGTAATCCTGATTATTATGAGTTCCCATTTTCAGATCGTCAAAATCGGAGAAAGTAAAACTTGTGAGTGCACCGATTTTTTTCCTGCTGTAATTAATGTCAAAATGAATGGTTTTTTCATTATTAGCAGATGAATATCTTGAGAAAGCTTTAGCAGAGAGAAAAGTTTTTTTATTGGATAGTTTTACTTTTTGAGTATGAAAATCCATTACTCCGCCGAGAGCATCGCTGCCATAAATTACAGAACCCGGTCCGAAAATAATTTCCGCATTTTCTATTATGTTTGCATCTAATGATATTACATTTTGTAGATTTCCACTCCTGTAAATGGCGTTATTCATTCTAACTCCATCAATAACAAGCAAAACCGAGTTTGTTGCAAAACCTCTAATCATAGGGCTGCCACCACCAAGCTGACTTTTTTGAACAAAGACCTGATTTGACGATTCTAATAAATCTGCTGTTGTTTGCGGATTATTAAATTTTATCTCTTTTGCTGATATTGTTACTATTTTATTTGGTACTTCTTTTTTGTTCTCTTCCCACCGGTTTGCCGATATTACTACTTCACTTAAATAAATAGGTTTTTCTTTAAGTTTGATTTTAAATCCTGATAATTTTATTTTATTGTAGGTAGCTGTTTTTCTGTAATACGAAGGATGCTGGAATATTATTGTATCAAAGTTATTAAATTCCTCAAAAGATGCTCTACCTTCAATATCTGTTATTGTTGACTTTGAATGAGATGTATTGAAAATCGCTACATTTTCTATTGGTTGTAAATCAAAATTATCAAGAATTTTTATGGTTTGACCAAAACATAAAAAGTTTGCTAATAAAAAAAATAAAGAAAAATTAATTTTTTTATTCATAATAATACTTGAGTTTAAAAATGTAAAATTATAATAAACCATTGATTTTTGAAATAATATTAAAAATAAAATACTAAATATTGATATTATTTCGTTTAATATTTTGTTTATTTTTGAGAAATAATAAATTACTAATATTTTTAAGGTGAGAGAAACATTAAATTTAAAAATTTTATTCATCATTGTATTCTTATTCAGTTGTAATCAAGGATTTTCACAGATTGGCGGCGATAATTCGTATGAGTTTTTAAACCTGACTTATTCTCCGCGAATTGCTGCAATGGGAGGTAATTTCCTTGCAGTTAAGGATAATGATATTAATATGACATTAAAAAATCCATCTTTGATAACGCCTAATATGAATAATGATATTTCATTTTCTTTTACGGATTTTTATACTGATATTAATTATGGATATGCAATGTATTCAAGAACTTATGAAAAGATAGGCAGTTTTGTAGGTTCAATACAATATGTTGATTACGGTAGTTTTACTTATACCGATCCTTCAGGAAATTCTTATGGTGATTTTAAAGCAAGCGATTATGCTTTTAACCTTGGTTGGGGGCGTCAATTAGATTCTTGTTTTTCTATAGGTTCGAATTTAAAATTTATTTATTCTGACCTTGAATCGTATAATTCTTTTGGTATCGCTGTTGATGTTGCTGCTACATATCATAATTCTGATAAAAATTTAACAGTTTCTTTTCTTGCCCGAAATATTGGCAGACAGTTAAAAGCCTATAATTCCGGAAATATTGAGCCTTTGCCTTTTGAATTACAGCTGGGATTATCCAAAAAATTATTACATATGCCTTTTAGATATTCCATTTTGATAAATCATATTGAAAAATGGGATTTATCATATGAAGACCCTAATGACCCTAATAATATTATTGATCCGTTTACCGGTGAAAAACAATCGAAAAGTGATTTGGAAAAATTTGGCGATAATCTTTTGCGACATATTGTTATTGGTGGTGAGTTTTCTATAACTAAAAATTTTAATGTCAGGATAGGATATAATTATCAACGTAGAAACGAACTTAAAGTTTATGATAAGGTTTCCACTGTTGGCTTTTCATGGGGGCTGGGAATAAAAATTTCTAAATTTAAAATTAATTACTCAAGAGCAAGATACCATTTGGTTGGCTCTCCTAATTATTTATCTGTTACAGCTAATTTATCTGATTTTATACCTAAGAAACATTAAGGCTGAGGTTAAAGTTTAAAGGCTAAAGTATAAAGGCTAAAGGTTAAAGGCTAAAGTATAAAGGCTAAAGGTTAAAGTTTAATAAAATTGTCAATGCCTAAATAACGTTGACCGTTTTAATTTTTTTTCAATTTGGTTTTTCATTGCCCATAGGGCATAAACATCAATAGAAAAATATTATAACGGTAATCTAACAGTAAATGTGCTTCCTTCATCAGGAATGCTTTCAACATTTATATCTCCATTATTAAGTTCAACCATTTTTTTTGTGATTGACAAACCGAGTCCTGTGCCTGTAATATCTCGTGTTTTAATATTTTTTATCCTTACAAAATCGTGAAAGAGTTTCGAAATATCATCTTTTGTCATTCCTATACCTGTATCCTGAACAATAATTTTTATTTCTTTATCTGATTTTTTTATTGAAATATTAACAGAGCCATTGGGTTTATTGTATTTTACAGCATTTGACAAAAGGTTATTAAAAATTATTTCAATTTCTTTACTATCGGAATTATAATAAATATTTTCATCAGCGTCAAGATAAATTTTGATATTTCTTTGGTTAGCAAGAGGTTCAACACTATTAATGGCGAGCATTGCAATTTCGTGCAAGTCAACAGCCTGAATATGTCTTTGTTTAGGCCCTGATTCTAATTTAGTTAAATCGAGTAAATCCATAATCAGGCTTCTCATACCTTTAATTCTTAAAAGAGCTCTGTCAATCATAGTTTCATAATCACTAATATCGTTGCCTGCCTGTTTGTCTTTCATAATATTCAGATATCCTTCAACAGCGTTAATAGGAGATTTTAACTCGTGTGAGAGCACGGAGAGAAATTGAAATTTTACTTTTTTATCTTCTTTTTTCATCTCCATAGTCATTCTTTTCAGATAGAGATGTTTGGTGATAGCTTCTATTGCAGCTTTTAATTCCTGAGGCGTAAAAGGTTTAGGAACAAAATTGTAAGCTCCGCTATTTGTGGCTTTAACAGCAAGGTCTAATGATGCATAGGAAGTAATCATCATTACTTCGGTACTAATATTATTTTTATTAATGTATTCCAGTACTTCAATACCTTGGATGCCCGGTAACTTATTGTCAAGGAGAATAATATCAATATTTGAATTATTAATAAATTCAAGAGCTTTTTCTCCTGTTTCAGCTTCAAGAAGATTGAAACTAAAATCTTCTGCCATAAATGGAAATCCTACAGTAAATGATTTTAAAATTCTTTTTATACCTGAGCGTATTCCTGGTTCATCATCAACAATTAATAAATTTAGTTCTTTCATTTTTTATTTTTTTGACAGTAATTTTTGAATTTCAAATTTCAGTTTTTCTTTATTAATACCTTTTTCAATATACAAGTCAGCTTTTATCAGACTACTCTCTCCTGTTGCAGAGCTAAAATCAATGCCTGTTTCTTTTGTTACTGCTGTTGAAATAATAACAGGAACGTCAGGATATTTGTTTTTAATTTTATAACTCAGAATAAAACCGCTGTCCTGGTTTTCCATCATCAGGTCAAAAATAGCTAAATCAGGTTTTATTTCTTTTATTATTTTTTCTGTCTCGTTTTGTGATTCTGCTGTTATTGTTTTATATCCAAAACTCTCAATAATTATTTTAAGCTGGAATAAATAATCAATATCATCATCAGCAATAAGTATTAATTTTTTTTCTTCTGACATAATAAAATGTTTTATAAATTTATTGCCAGAGATTAACAGATTAATTTTTTTTAATGTGAAAAATTTCGTTCAAAATATATTTCTTTATAATCTGTAAATCTGTGGCATTTTTATTTTCTGTGCAACAATCTTTTTTTATTATTCTCAAAATATTTTTCAGCAAACTTATGTATTCCGGTAAAATCATAATTAATATATTCGTTTTTTGATTTTTCAATTATCATTGAGCTGCTATCGAAGCTGTTAACAAAATATGAGAAAAATTGTCCGCCGCCTTCTACACAACCATTTGGACACATCATAAATTCGATTATATTATAAACATTATTTTCCTTTTTAATATCTTTTATAAGATTTTTCAAATTATCAATACCTGTTACAATAAATGTTCTAAAAGTGTTTTTACCGATTTTTGTTTCGTTAAATAAGTATTGTAACTTATTTTTTTCATTTTTATTAATTTTAAATTCTGATAATTTTTCTCCTGTTAGTTTTAAATGTAACGCTTTAATAATATCCTCAGCATAATTACTGAAAATTATTTTATCTGAATTTTTATCATCATTAAGTAATAAGTCAGTATTTTCGGGTTTAATATTATTTATATCAATTCCGTAAAGTTTTATTAATTTAAGAAATTCTTTTGTAGTTAAAACCGTGTCAATATTTTGTTGATTGTCAGTAATAAATTCGTCTTTTTGAATTTCGTATTTGCTGGCAGTACAAGAAGTTATCAAAGTTGTGTGAATATTTTTAGGAGAGAGCTTTTGGTTATCAGCAAAATATGTTTTTAATAATGAAGCCATAATTTGTTCCGGCGATTTACAACTTGAAATATTTTTATAGACATTCTGCATATTTTCTTCTGCATATTTCATCCATGCAGGACAATAGCTCAAAAACATTATCTCATTATCCGAATTATTAATTTTACTGATAATTTCATCAGCTTGTTCTTCAACGGTTAGTTGATAAGCTAAATTTATATCAAAAACTTTATCGAAACCTAAATTGCGTATAGCAGCATTGATAATTAGTTTTAATTTCTTGTCGGGATTAAGATTAAGTTTCTGTGCAATAGATATTAAGATATCGGAAGAATAAAAAGCAATTTTACAAATCTCTTTATTATTAAGAGCAGTTTGAATTTTGCCAAACTGGTTTTTATTGCTAAAAGCAGCAGTAGGACAAACGAGTGTGCATTGACCGCAGTTTACACAACCAGAATGGTTCAGGTCTTTTTTATTAGTAGTTGCAACAAAAGTGTTTTCGCCATCTTTTAAGATGTCAATAGCAGAGACTCCTATTACTTCGTTGCAAATTCTAACGCATCTGCCGCAAAGAATACATTTTCCGGGGTCAAAAATTAAAGCAGGACTGGTGATATCAATTTTATAATTTTTATTGCTTTTAAAAAAATTATGTTCAGTAATATTTAATTCTTCAGCCAGATTTTGAAGTTCACAATCGCCATTTTTGTCACAATAAAGGCAGTCATTAGGATGATTTGCTATAAGCAGTTCGAGGATAGTTTTTCTGGCTTTTATAACTTTAGGCGAATGAGTTTTAATACTCATCCATTCTTCTACAAAATGATCGCAGGCGGTGATAAGCTCATCTTTTCCTTCTACTTCCACAATGCATATCCGGCACGAGCCTGCAGGAAATAAATCGTTTAAATAGCATAAGGTTGGTATTTTTATACCGTTTCTGTTTAAGACCGTTAAAATATATTCACCTCTTTTTGCTTTAATTGTTTTATTGTTAACTTTTATATCGAAAACCATAATCAGGTGTTTATTTAATATTATTTAATAATAATAGCTCCAAATTTGCAAGCCTCATAGCAAATTCCACAACCTGTACATTTATCTTCAATAATAAAATGCGGTGATTTTACTGTTCCGATTATTGCATTTTCAGGACATCTTTTTGCACATAAATTACATCCGTTACATTTATCAACATCAATAAAAAATTTGCGTAATTGATTGCAAACGCCTGCTCTGCATTTTCTTTCAAAAATATGTTCTTCATATTCTTCCCTGAAAATTTCCAATGATGAATTTATGATGTTTGTAGCATTTTTTCCAATGTAGCATAATGATGTTTGTTCTATTATCTTGCTTAATTTTTCAAGTTGTGTCGCTCCTTTAAATCTGTAAAGAGCTTCATTTCCAGTATTGTTTTTCGGTCTCTGTGTTATTGATTTTAGTATTTCGTATAATTGTTTTAAGCCTTCTCTGCAAGATGAACATTTTCCGCAATTTTCTTTATTTAAAAAGTCAATGATGTCTTTTACCAAATTTACTATGCAAACATTATCATCTAAAATATTTATTTGGTTAGAGCCTAAATTAATGTTTGATGATTTTAACGATTCAAAATCAATTTTTGTCTCTTCAGTTTCTTTAGTGATAAATCCTCCAAAAGGTGCGCCTACTAATGCTGCTTTGTAATTACCAATATTGCTGATATTATTATAAATCTTAAATATTTTTTTAAAATTAGAGTTGTCAGGAACTTCAATTAAAACTTTATCATTATTGCTTTTCGACACAGTAAATATTTTAGTGCTTCTTGATTTAAACCATTCAGGACCATTTTTAATTATTAAAGGAATATTAAATAAAGTTTCAATATCGTTAATTAGTGTAGGTTTATTATTTAACCCTTTTTCAGAAGGATAGGGGGGAGTAGTGTAAGGAATTGCTTTATTCGACTGTATTTTTTGTATTAATGCAGTTTCCTCATTGCAGATATATTTAGCTTTTGATTTAAAAATTTCTATGTCAAGATCAAAGTTTTCGTTTAAAATATTTTTGCCTAAAAGTCCTAAATCTTTAGCTTGTGATATTGCATTTTCAATTCGTTTTATGGCAAGACTATTATTTTGAGGAATAAAAATAAAAGCTTTATTGCAGTTTATTGCATACGAGGCTATGGCAATGCTCTCTATCAGTTTGTGAGGATTCGATTCAATAAGGATTTTGTTTGAAAATCCCGAAAGAGAAGTTTCATTGGCATTGCATATAAAATATTTTTCTTCTGAATTATTTTTTAATACTTTAAACCATTTTTCGCCTGTTGATATATTACTAATTCTCCCTTTTAATTCACTTTTTTCAATTATTTTGCAAACTTCTTCAGGGCTGTAATATTTTAATGATTTAATAAATGATTTGTAACCGTTAAAAGCAATGTATTCACCTATGTTTTCAGGATTGATATAACCGCAGTTTTCAAGAACATTTCTTTTTTGAGAAGAGAAAAAATCGAGTTCGTCAATAAAAGGTATCTCTTCCCAGGGTTCCTGAAAATTGTTTTTTAATTGACAGAGAGCGTCTTGTTTAGGTATGAAATTATTAAAAACAGCATCAAATAATAAATATAAATTTTCAGAAGAAATATTTTTAAAAAATACTCTTGTTTTACCCGGTAATTGAATGCTTATCAAAGGACTAAGGTTTGTTAATCCAATGCTTCCTGTTTTAATAATTTCAACATCAATATTTTTATCGGAAATATATTTTTTTATTTTTTTTAAAGTCTCTTTAGATTTTGAAGTATAACTTATGTCTTCAAAAAATATAATGGGTTTTAAAATTATGTA
>JAGGUV010000063.1 GCA_021158345.1 Bacteroidales bacterium | reverse complement strand
GTAATTTTTGAAAATAAGGAATTGCCATTCCCAAAAGTTGAACAACAATTGAAGCAGAAATATAAGGCATAATACCCAAAGCAAAAATTGATGCATTAGCAAAAGCTCCACCTGAAAACATATTTAATAATCCTAATAATCCGCTGCTGGATTGACTTTTTAAAGCCAACAACTGACCTGGATCAACGCCTGGAAGAACTATATAGGAACCTAATCTATATATTGCAATTAAACCAACAGTATAAATAATTCTTTTCTTAAGATCTTCAATCTTAAATATATTTCTTATTGTTTCTATCAATTTTTTCATTAAGACTATATTTTAGTAATTGTTCCACCAAGAGATTCAATTTTTTCTTTTGCTTTAGCAGAAAATGAATTTGCAGATATCTGAATTTTAGATGTTAATTCACCATCACCTAAAATTTTAATTAATTCATTTTTCTTAGCTAATCCATTATCAACTAATACATCTTTATCAATAGTAATAATTTGAGTTCTATCAACTAATTTTTGTATTCGCCCAAGGTTAATACCAGTATATTCTTTTCTATTAATATTTTTAAAACCAAATTTAGGCACTCTTCTATACAATGGCATTTGACCACCTTCAAATCCTTTTTTGCTACTATAACCGGATCTTGATTGTGCACCTTTATGACCTTTTGTAGATGTACCACCTCTACCTGAACCTTGTCCTCTAGCAATTCTTTTTCGGTTTTTTGTTGAACCTTCAGCAGGTTTAAGATTACTTAAATCCATTTTAATATCTTTTATAATTAATTATTATATTTCTTCAATCAAAAGTAAATGTTTTACCTTGTTAATCATACCTTCTATTTGTGGATTAACTTCAATTTCGAGACTCTGATGCATTTTTTTAAAACCTAAAGCTTGTAAAGTTCTTTTTTGTTTAAAAGATCTGCCAATACCACTTTTAATTTGTGTAATTCTTACTTTCTTCATCTTTATTAAAATTTTCTTAGAATTTTTACTAACCGTTAAAAACGGTTTTTAAATCAACACCTCTCATTTGAGCAACAGTATATGGGTCTCTAAGTTTAACTAAAGCATCTATTGTTGCTTTTACAACACTATGAGGGTTAGAAGAACCTTTAGATTTAGCCAAAACATCTTTTACTCCAACACTTTCAAGAACAGCACGCATAGCACCACCAGCAATTACACCTGTACCAGGTGCAGCAGGTTTAATAAACACGTACGCTCCACTATATTTCCCATATTGTTCATGAGGAATAGTTGAATTGAATATAGAAATTTTTACTAAATTTTTCTTTGCATCATCAACACCTTTTGCAATAGCAGAAGTTACCTCTTTAGCTTTACCAAGACCATATCCTACTATGCCCTTTTCATTTCCAACAACAACAATTGCAGAAAAACTAAATGTTCTACCACCTTTAGTTACTTTAGTTACTCTTTGGATACTTACTAGTCTATCCTTAAATTCTATTTCACTTGATTTTACTCTCTTAACATTATTCCTTGACATAATATTTAAATTTTTAGTCCGGCTTCTTTAGCTGCATCAGCTAAAGCTTTAACTCTACCATGAAACAAATAACCATTTCTGTCGAATACAACTGAAGTAATTCCTGCTTCAATTGCTTTTTCTGCTATTAATTTACCAACTAATTTAGCTTTTTCGATTTTAGGCACTTTTTTATCAATAATGCTTGCATCTCTTGAAGATGATGACATTATTGTTTCCCCTTTAAAATCGTCAACCAGTTGTACATAAATTTCTTTGTTGCTTCTAAAAACAGACATTCTTGGTCTTTCAGAAGTTCCATTAACGGTCTTTCTTATTCTTTTTTTAATTCTGAACCTTCTATAGTCCTTTTTATTTTTTATAGCCATTATAATAACAAATTAATATACTTTTATAAACAAATATGTTTAAAGCATTACATATTTTATTCAGCAGCTGCTTTTCCTGCTTTTCTTCTAATTTCTTCACCTTGGAATTTAATTCCTTTACCTTTATATGGTTCAGGTTTTTTGAATGAGCGTATTTTTGCAGCTACTTGTCCGAGAAGCTGTTTATCAAAAGATTTCAAAATTATTTTTGTATCTTTTGCTCTTTCAGTTACTGTTTCAACAGCAATTTCCTTTGGTAATTCTAAAACAATATGGTGAGAGAATCCTAAAGTCAAGCTAAGTAATTGTCCTTTTGCTTCAGCTTTGTATCCTACACCAACTATTTCCTGAACAATTTCAAAACCCTCGCTAACACCTTTAACCATATTTGCTATTAAAGATCTATATAAACCATGCTTTGATTTAACTACTTTTTGTTCAGAAAGTCTTTTTAATATAATTTGATAATCTTGTATTTCAACAGTAATATTAGGGTCGACTGCTTGTTTAAGCTCGCCTAATTTTCCTTTTACAGTAACTACGTTTTTATCAGATATGTCTATCTGAACACCTTCAGGAATTGCTATTGGTAAATTGCCTATTCTTGACATAATAATTTCAGTCTTGTTTAATTAACTAATATAACATAATACTTCACCGCCAATATTTTTCACTCTAGCTTCTTTATCAGTCAATAAACCTTGTGAAGTAGATAATATTGCTATACCTAAACCATTTAATACTCTAGGTAATTCTTTGGCGCCAACAAATTTTCTTAAACCCGGTTTACTAACTCTTTCAAGCTTATCAATAGCTGAGATTTTGGTAACAGGATCATATTTAAGAGCTATTTTAATAATACCAGTTTTTGAATCATCTTCAAATTTATAATTTAATATATACCCTTTTTCAAAAAGGATTTTAGTCATTTCTTTTTTAATATTTGAAGCAGGAATTTCAACTATTCTGTGCTTAGCCATCACAGCATTTCTAATTCTTGTCAAATAATCTGCTATTGAATCAGTAACCATTTTATCTTTTCTTTAATTTTAATAAATACTATTACCAACTTGCTTTCTTAACACCAGGGATTAATCCTTTAAGTGCCATTTCTCTAAAATTAATACGAGAAATACCAAATTGTCGCATGTAGCCTTTAGGTCTACCCGTTAATTTGCATCTATTATGCAATCTAACCGGCGAAGAATTTTTAGGTAATTTTTGCAAACCGACATAATCACCGGCTGCTTTTAATTCTGCTCTTTTAGCTGCATATTTATCAACAAGTTTTTGCCTTTTAACTTCTCTTGCTTTCATTGACTCTTTTGCCATAACTACTTTTGATTTTTAAATGGGAAACCAAATTGTTTTAATAATGCCAGACAATCTTTATCATTCGTTGCTGAAGTAACAAATGTAATGTCCATACCATTAATATTATTTACTTTATCTATGTTAATTTCAGGGAAAATTATTTGCTCAGTTACACCAAAAGAATAATTTCCTCTACCGTCAAAGCCTTTATCACTAATACCTCTAAAGTCTCTGATACGTGGAATAGCAACAGCAATTAATTTATCTAAAAATTCATACATTTTATCACCGCGTAAAGTTACTCTAACGCCAATAGGCATTCCTCTACGTAGTTTAAAATTTGAAATATCTTTTTTTGATTTAGTAGGGACAGCTTTTTGTCCTGAAATCATAGTCATTTCATTAACTCCTAAATCAATAAGTTTTTTATCTGTAATAGCAGAACCTAAGCCTTGGTTAAGGCATATTTTTTTAAGTCTAGGTATTTGCATTACACTTTTATAACCTAATTGCTTTTTTAAAGCAGGGATTATTTCTTCAGTGTATTTAGTTTTCAAACGTGGTGAATAATTCATTACTTAATTACCTCCCCTGATTTTTTTGAATAACGAACTAACTTATTTGTTTTTTCATCTATTCTTCTACCAATTCTAGTAGGATTATTGTTTGAATCAATAACCATAATATTTGATAAATGAATGGGTGATTCTTTTTTAATAATTCCTCCTTGAGGATTTTCGGCATTAGGTTTAGTATGTTTACTAACCATATTTATTCCTTCAACAATAGCTTTATAATTTTTTTTATCAATAAAAAGCACTCTGCCTTGTTGTCCTTTGGAATTGCCTGTAATAACTTTAACGTTATCCCCTTTCTTTATATGTAATTTCTTACTCATATTATTCATTTTTTGAACGTATTAGAGCACTTCCGGTGCTAATGAAACAATTTTCATAAATTTTTTGTCCCTTAATTCTCTGGCAACAGGACCAAAAATACGTGTTCCTATCATTTCTTCAGAAGCATTTAAAAGCACTACTGCATTATCATCAAATCTAATATAGGAGCCATCTCTTCTCCTAACTTCTTTTTTGGTTCTTACAACAACAGCTTTAGTAACAGTTCCTTTTTTAATATTACCAGAAGGAATAGCATTTTTAACTGTTACAACGATTTTATCGCCAACAGAAGCATATTTTTTACCAGTGCTACCAAGCACTCTAATACATAAAACTTCTTTTGCGCCACTATTATCAGCTACTGCTAATCTTGATTCTTGTTGTACCATAATTATTTAGCTCTTTCAATAATTTCGACTAATCTCCAACATTTATTTTTACTTAAAGGCCTTGTTTCCATGATTCTTACCATATCACCAATATTTGAGGTGTTATCTTTATCATGAGCAATAAATTTAGTGGCCTTTTTGACAAATTTGCCATACATGGGATGTTTTACCTTTCTCTCAACTCTAACAACAATGGATTTATCCATTTTGTTACTAACCACTATCCCTATTTTTTCTTTTCTCAATTTTCTAGTTTCCATCTTTATAGATTACTTTTTAGTTTGTTCCTCTATAATTCTTTTACGAATTTCTGTCTCAAACCTTGCAACTGCTTTTTTATAAATTTTCAGTTTATTAGTATTTTCTAAAGGTGAAACAGCATGATTGAGTTTTAATTTAGTAAGCTGTATTCTTTCTTCAGCTAACCTTTCATAAAGCTCTGCAGTAGATAATTCTCTAATTACTTTTTGTTCCATATTATTTTCAAGGGTTAATAAGTTTATAATTGTCTCCCTTTATATTATTCAACGTAATCACGTCTAACAATAAATTTAGTTTTAATAGGAAGTTTTTGAGCTGCTAATCTTAGGGCTTCTTTGGCAACTTCCAAAGGAACACCTTCAGCTTCAAATAATATTCTTCCCGGAGAAACTCTTGCTACGAAAAGTTCAGGAGCACCTTTTCCTTTTCCCATACGTACCTCAGCAGGCTTTTTTGTTAAAGGTTTATCAGGGAAAATTCTAATCCATATTTGTCCTTCACGTTTCATATAACGTGTAACAGCCTGACGTGCTGCCTCTATTTGTCGTCCTGTTATTAGAGTTTCTTCTAATGCTTTTATTCCAAAAGTTCCAAATGCAATTTGATTTCCTCTATAGGAATTTCCTTTCATTTTTCCCTTTTGGGTTTTTCTATATTTTGTCTTTTTAGGCTGTAACATCTTTACTATTTATTATAATAAATTATTATTTTCTTCTTCCTTTTCCACCTCTTTGAGAAAAATGTTTACCTCTCTGAGATGGTTTTGTTTGAGTAAAATCTCTTTTACCAAATATTTCACCTTTACAAATCCACACTTTTATACCTATTCTTCCATAAGTAGTATGTGCTTCAACAGCTGCATAATCGATATCAGCTCTAAGAGTATGCAAAGGTATTCTTCCTTCTTTATATTGCTCACTTCTTGCCATTTCAGCGCCACCTAATCTACCGGATATTAAGACTTTAATACCTTGAGCTCCGATTCGCATTGTAGAGGCAATAGCAGTTTTAATAGCTCTACGGAATGAAATTCTTCCTTCTATTTGTTTTGCTATATTATTTGCTACTAATACGGCATCTAATTCAGGTCTTTTTATTTCAAGAATATTAATCTGAACTTCTTTATTGATAATTTTTTTCAACTCTTCCTTTATCTTATCAACTTCCTGTCCGCCTTTTCCAATAACTAAACCTGGTCGTGCAGTGTTAATAGTAACCGTAACAACTTTTAAAGTACGTTCAATATAAATTTTTGATATGCCGGCCTTAGATAATCTGGCATTTAAATATTTCCTTATTTTATTGTCTTCTATCAGTTTTACATCAAAATCATCTTTGCTGTACCAATTAGAATCCCATCCTCTAAAGATGCCTAATCTAAGTCCTATTGGATTTGTTTTTTGTCCCATTAATTTTCTTAATTAAATATTTGTTTAAGTTAAGATATTTATATATCAGTTTTATTTCTACTATCAATAATAACAGTAACGTGATTAGAACGTTTTCTAATTCTATTTGCACGTCCTTGAGGAGCAGTACGAATTCTTTTAATTTGTCTGCCGCTATCTACTTTAATTTCTTTAATAAATAAATCAGCATCCTCAATTCTAACTCCTTCGTTTTTTGCTTGCCAATTTGCAATTGCAGACAGAACAAGTTTTTGAAGTCTTATTGCAGATTGTCTTTTGCTTGAAGTCTTTAAAATATGTAAAGCTTTTTCAACATTTTCTCCTCTGATTATATCTGCTAATAATCTCATTTTACGAGGAGAAGTTGGGCAATTATTCAACTTAGCAAAATATAAATTCTTTTTTGCCTCTTTAACTTTTTCAGCAGTTTTATGTTTTCTTGCTCCCATTACTATTATTTTTTGCCTTTATTTTTATTACCTGCATGACCTCTAAATACTCTGGTAGGTGAAAATTCACCTAATTTGTGACCAACCATATTTTCAGTTACATATACAGGGATAAATTTATTTCCATTATGAACCGCAATAGTAAGACCAACAAAATCAGGAGTGATCATAGAACTCCTTGACCATGTTTTTATAACAGTCTTTTTAGTTGAGTTTACTTGCTCAAGCACTTTTTTCTCGAGCTTGTAATTAATAAAAGGTCCTTTTTTTAGTGAACGACTCATGTTTTAATATTTTAAAATAAAATTAATTATTTCTTTCTTTTTTCAATGATATATTTATTAGATTGCTTTTTCTTATCTCTGGTTTTATAACCTTTAGCTGGCAATCCTTTTCTTGAACGTGGGTGACCTCCCGAAGCTCTTCCTTCACCACCACCCATTGGGTGATCAACAGGGTTCATAACTACACTTCTTACTCTAGGTCTTCTTCCCATCCATCTTTTTCTTCCTGCTTTACCGGAAACTTCAAGACTATGGTCAGTATTTGAAACAGTACCTATAGTTGCTCTACAAGTTTGTAATATCATTCTTGTTTCACCAGAAGGTAATTTAATAGTAGCAAATCTGCCTTCTCTAGACATTAATTGTGCATACGAACCTGCACTTCTTGCCATTTTTCCACCTTGTCCTGGTCTTAACTCAATATTATGAATTACTGTTCCAAAAGGAATTTCACTTAAATAAAGAGTATTTCCTACCTCAGGTGCTACACCTTTTCCTGACATTACTGTTTGTCCAACCTTTAACCCATGAGGAGCAATAATATATTTTTTTTCTCCATCAGCATAAACTAATAAAGCTATTCTTGCTGTTCTGTTTGGGTCGTATTCAATGGTTTTAACAACTGCGGGTATATTTTCTTTATCTCTTTTGAAATCAATAATTCTATATCTTTGTTTATGACCACCGCCAATATAACGCATAGTCATTTTTCCCTTATTATTTCTACCACCAGACTTTTTCTTTCCCTCCAATAATGTCTTTTCAGGTTTAGATGTGGTTATCTCATCAAAAGCGCTTATTATTTTAAAGCGTTGACTGGATGTTGTTGGTTTGAATTTCTTTAAAGCCATTTATCTTATTTCTAAATATTGCTATAAAAATCTATTGTTTCACCTTCAGCTAATGTAATAATAGCCTTTTTATATGAATTTGTTCTTCCTGTTATAAATCCTCTTTTACTGTTACGAGATTTATTTTTACCGGAAAAATTCATTGTATTTACCGATTCTACCTCCACGCCATAAATCTCTTTAACAGCTTCTTTAATTTGGATTTTATTTGCCCTTTTATCAACTACAAAACCATAGCGATTTAATTTCTCGCCTAATGTAGTCATCTTTTCTGTTATTACCGGCTTAATTATTATATCCATAATATTTATTTTTTACATAAAACAATTAAAAATTGTTATGCATATAATTTTTCAATATTTGCTAATGAGCTTTCAAGTATTAATAATACATTTGAATTTAAAATATCATAAGTATTCAAACTTGAAGCGCTTATAGTTTTAACTTTCTTTAAATTTCGTGAAGATAAATATGTATTTTTATCTGTTTCATTAAAAACAAATAATACTTTTTTATCTTCAATATTAAGACTGTTCAATAAAGCAATAAAATTTTTTGTTTTAGGTGTTTCAAAAGAAAAATCTTCAACAACAATTATTTCATCATCTTTTGCTTTATATGTTAGAGCAGATTTTCTAGCTAAAGATTTTAATTTTTTATTTAATTTAAAGCTATAATCTCTAGGAGAAGGGCCAAAAGCTCTTGCTCCGCCTCTGAATAAAGGAGATTTAATATCACCGGCACGTGCTGTTCCGGTTCCTTTTTGTCTCTTTATCTTTCTGGTACTACCTGATAAATCGCTTCTTTCTTTTGAACTATGTGTACCTTGTCGTTTAGAAGCCATATTTTGCTTAACATCAAGATATATAGCATTATCATTTGGTTCAATATTAAATATTGAATCCGGCAGATTTACCTTTTTGGTAGTTTTTTGACCATTAATATTATATACTACTAACTCCATCTTTCTACTATTAAATATGAACCTTTTGGACCAGGTACTGATCCTTTAACAATTAATATATTTTTTTCAGGCATAATTTTTAAAATCTGCAAGTTAATCATCTTAACTCTGTCGCCACCCATTCTTCCTGCCATTCTCATGCCCTTAAAAACTCTTGATGGGTATGATGAAGCACCTAATGAACCAGGAGCTCTTAATCTGTTATGTTGACCATGTGTTGCATCATTTACACCTTTAAAATTATATCTTTTTACAACTCCTTGAAATCCTTTTCCTTTTGAAGTTCCTACTACATCAATATACTCTCCTTCAATAAAAACTTCAACTGTAACTACTTCACCAATTTTTTTCTTTTCTTCAAATCTTGTAAATTCGGCTAAAACTTTCTTTGGAGAAACACCTGCTTTTTTAAAATGTCCCTTTAAAGCATTAGTGGTTTTGTTCTCCTTCTTATCTTCGTATGCTAACTGAATAGCATCGTAACCGTCAGTCTCCTTTGTTTTAACCTGAGTTACATAACAAGGACCAGCTTGTATAACTGTGCATGGCATATTTTTACCAGAGGCATCATAAATACTGGTCATCCCGATTTTTTTCCCTATTATTCCTGACATTTAATGTATCCTTTTTTATTTAAAATTTTATCAAACTTTAATTTCAACTTCAACACCACTTGGTAATTCAAGTTTCATTAAAGCATCAATAGTCTTTGAAGTTGTACTATATATATCCAAAAGTCTTTTGTAAGAGCATAACTGAAATTGTTCTCTTGACTTTTTGTTTACAAATGTTGATTTTAAAACAGTAAATATCTTTTTGTTTGTAGGTAATGGTATAGGACCATTAACAACAGCTCCAGTAGATTTAACTGTTTTTACAATCTTTTCAGCCGACTTATCAACTAAATTGTAATCGAATGATTTTAGTTTTATTCTAATCCTTTGACTCACGTTAATAAATTTATATTGTTTTAATAACCTTTTATCTTATAAATAATTTCTTCAGTAATATTTTTTGGTACTTGTGCATAATGCGAAAATACCATTGTTGATGTAGCTCTTCCAGAAGTAATTGTTCTCAATGTTGTAACATATCCAAACATTGTTGCCAATGGCACTTTTGCTTTTACAATCTGAACTCCATTACCTGTTTCAATACCTTCTATTATAGCTCTTCTTTTATTTAAATCGCTTGTAACATCTCCAACATTTGCATCAGGTGTAACTACTTCAATTTTCATTATTGGCTCTAATAATGCAAGTTCTGCTTTTTTACATACATTTTTAAAAGCCATTCTTGCTGCAATTTCAAATGATAAGGCATCTGAATCAACGCTATGATAAGAGCCGTCAAGTAATCGAACTTTTAAACTCTCAACAGGAAATCCTAATAAATTTCCATTTAACATTGCAGATTTAAAACCTTTTTCAACTGAAGGGATAAATTCTCGAGGTATATTTCCTCCCTTAACTTCATTTATAAATTGCAATCCTTTTAAATTATCATCTGTCGGTGAAATTTCAACAATAATATCAGCAAATTTTCCCTTGCCTCCTGATTGTTTTTTATAAACTTCACGGTGTTTAACAGTTGACATCACAGCTTCTTTATAAGCAACTTGAGGTGTACCCTGATTACATTCAACATGAAATTCTCTTTTTAATCTGTCGAGTATAATATCAAGATGCAATTCACCCATTCCACTTATAATGGTTTGGCCTGTTTGTTCATCTGTTCTTACTTTAAAAGAAGGATCTTCCTCAGTTAATTTTAATAAAGCTATATCTAATTTATCAACATCTTTCTTGGTTTTAGGCTCAATAGCAATATTAATAACAGGGTCGGGGAAATTAATTGATTCAACAATAATAGGTGAATCTTGTACACAAAGAGTATCACCAGTATGAATATTTTTAAACCCAACAGCAGCACAAATATCACCAGCTTTAGCAATATCTATGGGATTTTGTTTATTAGCGTGCATCTGCATTAATCTTGAGATACGCTCTTTTTTTCCTGTTGAAGCGTTATAAATAGTAGAACCAGCTTTTAAAGTTCCAGAGTATATTCTTAGAAAAGCTAATCTTCCAACAAAAGGATCGGTAGCAATTTTAAATGCTAAAGCAGATAATTTTGCATTTTCGTCAACTTTTCTTATTTCTTCTTTTTTTGTATATGGATTTAAACCTTTTATTGGAGGAATATCTAAAGGACATGGTAAGAAA
Organism: Bacteroidales bacterium; assembly: GCA_021158345.1. Lineage (GTDB taxonomy): Bacteria > Bacteroidota > Bacteroidia > Bacteroidales > AUK083 > AUK083. The sequence goes on along the minus strand of JAGGUV010000063.1, from coordinate 68 downwards.
TCAACTATTGCATTTAACAGCATTTGAACTCCTTTATTTTTCAATGATGACCCACATAAAACAGGAGT
>JAGGUV010000105.1 GCA_021158345.1 Bacteroidales bacterium | reverse complement strand
ATTTTATTACATATAATCATTAAAAATGGATTTATTTATATTCTTCACATCTTAAAATTTTACTTTATTTTTTATAAAAAGTGAGGGAAATTAACATTTATTAAACTAATATTTTCATATTTACATTATTTTTTTATACTTTTACACAAAATTGAAATAATAAAAAAACTAGTATATGGGAAAAGGTGACAAAAAAACTAAAAGAGGTAAAATTATAATGGGATCTTCTGGTGTAATACGCAGAAAAAAGAAGAAAAAATTAAATTTTATTGCAAAACCTAAGGTTGAAAAAGAATTAATACCAGAAGAAAAGCCTATTAAGAAAGAGAAAAAAGTTAAAGAAACTACTCCTAAAACAAAAGCTGCTAAAAAGCCTAAAGTAAAAGAAAAAAAAGAGGTGAAAAAAGAGGTTGAAAAAAAACCGAAAACAACAGCTAAGTCAAAGGGTAAACCCAAAGAAAAAGTTGAAGAAAAAACCAAAACATCAGCCAAGCCAAAGGAAAAACCCAAAGAAAAGGTCGAAGAGAAAAAAACAAAACCTAAGGTAAAAAAATAGAGGCTGAAAAGGCAAAAAAAAAGCCGAGAACTAAAAAAACAGAAAATAAAAGATAGTGAGAAATTTATAAATTTCTCACTATCTTTTTATATACACTTCCTCTTTCTTCAAAATTTTTAAACATATCATAACTTGCAGAAGCAGGAGATAACAAACATATCTTTTCAGGCTTTGTAAATTTTATAGCAGTCTCAACAACCTGTTCGTAATCATTAACAAGAAAATATTTTTTACCAATATTATAATCCTTAAAAAAATCATACAATCTTTTACCTACTTGTCCAACAAAAACAAAATTTGTAATGTCAGATTTCAAAAGAAATACAGTTAAATCAGTATAATCAATATTTCTTTCAAAACCACCTAAGATTAATGTATCTACATATTTCAAAGTTTTTATCGCTTGTATAGTGGCTTCAGGAATTGTTGCAATAGAATCATTATAAAAATAAATATTATGATATTTTCCTACAAATTCAATTCTATGCTCTAATCCTATAAATGATTCAAGACCTTTTATAATTATATTATCAGGAATATTCAGCAACTTAAAAACATTAATAGCTGCCATAATATTCATCAGATTATGCTCTCCTTTTAAGAAAAGTTTTTCCTTATCAAAATCAATGATATCTTCTCTATCATTTCTTCTGAAAACAACATTATCATCTTTAAGAAAAACGCCGTTATAAAGCTCATGTTTTAAAGAATATCCAAACGGTAAGCTATTTATATTGTTTTTATTCAATATTTTCTTTATTTGAATATCATCAAAATTATAAACAAAATAATCATCCTTATTCTGAAACCGGCAAATATTAAATTTAGTATTTTTATAGTCTTCAAATGAATTATAATAATCGAGATGTTCTTTAAAAAAATTTAGAATAACAGAAATATGAGGTGCTTTTTTAATAAACTCAAGCTGATGAGCAGAATACTCAAAAACAATTTTTGTGTCATCATTTACTTTTCTAATAATATTCCAGCAAGGCACTCCAATATTTCCAACTAAAATTACATTTTCAGTAAATAATTTTATAACATGATAGATAAGGCTTGAAGTAGTGCTTTTACCTTTGGTACCTGTTACACCAATAATTTGTTTTGAATAATAACTTGTAAAAATATCTGTCTGAGAAGTTATCTTATTCTTTATTTCATCATTAATATTTTCAATTTTTACACCCGGAGATTTAATAATAATGTCAAAATCATTAATTTTTTTAAGATAATCCTTTCCTGTAATACAAGTAATATTATTATCATTTTTTGGTTTAATAATTTTTTCTTGGTCAGCAATAAATAAAATTTTATCAGGAAAGATTTCTCTAAGAACATTATAAGTAGATTTTCCTTCAGTTCCAAAACCAAGGATAAGCAATTTTTTATTATTAAAAATATCAAATAAAAATTTATACATAAGATATTATTATCAGATTAAAAAAATTATTTTTTTCTCTTTAAAAGGTCTTTGGCTTTTGAGATAATGTTTTCATATGTCATACCATATTTTTTCATAAGCTCATCAGGTTTACCTGATTCACCAAAATTATCATTCATACCGATAAAATCCATAGGGACAGGATAATTTTTCACAACAACTTCAGCCACAGCACTGCCAAAGCCTCCAAAAATTTGATGTTCTTCAGCAGTTAAAATAGCACCTGTTTCTTTTGCAGCCTTAACAATGGCTTGTTCATCAATGGGTTTGATAGTGTGAATATTAATAACGCGTGCCGAAATATTTTGTTTCTCTAATAAATAAGCAGCCTGAAGAGTATGCCATGTAAGATGCCCTGTTGAAAATATTGTTATGTCAGAACCGGGGTGTAATAATTGTGACTTTCCAATATTAAACTCCATATTTTCATCAGTAAAATTAGGGACAGGCTCACGGCCAAAGCGGATATAAACAGGTGAATTCAGTTTTTCGACAGCAGCTTCAACAGCAAGTTTTGTTTGAATAGCATCGCAAGGCGACAGCACAGTCATATTAGGCAAGACACGCATTACAGCAATATCTTCTAAAGCCTGATGTGTTGCACCGTCAGGTCCGACAGAAATTCCTGCATGTGCTCCTCCAATTATCACATGTAAATTATTATAACATACTGATATTCTAATCTGATCGGTAGTTCGTAAAGCAGCAAAAACACCATAAGTAGAAAAAACAGGTATCTTACCTGCTAATGCCAATCCTGCTGCAACACCTACACAGTTCTGCTCGGCAATGCCAAGTGAAAAAAACCTTTCAGGATATCTTTCAGTAAAAATATTCATTCCAACAGAAGATGTAATATCAGCTCCTAATGCTACAAGGTTTTTGTTTCTGCTTCCTGCTGACAACAAACCTTCTCCAAAACCTATCTTTGTTGATTTATCTCCTTTATTATTAAAAACTTTCATAGACAATATAATTTATTTTAAAAATTATAAGCATTATTAATTTGCTTAATAAAATCATATACATCTTCTTTTGCCGGGACTTTACCATGCCATTTATAATTATTTTCAATAGTTTTAACACCTTTGCCCATCAAGGTTTCAGCAATAATAACTTTAGGTTTCCCTGATAATGATTTAGCTTTTGAAAAAACTTTTAAAAGTTTAGAAACATCATTGCCATTGCATAATAAAACATCCCAACCAAAAGATTTCCATTTATCGACAAGAGGTTCAATTTCCATAACATCAGAATTTTCACCGTCAATCTGTACCTTATTTCTGTCAACAATAGTAGTAAGATTATCTAATTTATAATAAGCGGCACTCATAGCAGCCTCCCAGATAGAGCCTTCCTGCATTTCTCCATCACCATTAATACAAAAGACTTTCCATAATTTTTTATCCATTTTAGCTGCAAGAGCCATACCTACTGCAACAGATAAACCTTGTCCGAGAGAACCTGCAGAGAGTTCTATTCCCGGGAGTCCGTGGTCTCTGCCCGGATGCCCTTGTAAACGAGAGCCCAGCTTACGCAATGTCATCAATTCTTGTTTTGGAAAATATCCTGCATTAGCAAGTGCAGCATATAAAACAGGTGCAACATGACCTATCGATAATATTAAGCGGTCTCTGTCTTCCCATAATGGCTTGTCAGGTCTGTGATTTAAAACACTGAAATACAATACGGTAAAAACATCGGCTAAACCAAGAGAAGCGCCAAGATGGCCTGACCCTGCTTCAGCAAGGCTTTTTACCACGTCAATTCTTATTTGCCGGGAAATAAAAGTTAATTCTTCTATTTTTTTCATAAATTTTAAAAAATATTAACGATAAAATAATAAGCCATAGTTACAGAAGCTACTATTTTTAATAAAGTTCCTGCGACAAATCCAATAAAAGAACCAAGAGCAGACATAAAAGCAACTTTTGACTCTTTTCCTGCAATGAGTTCTCCTATAAGAGCTCCTAAAAAAGGACCGACAATAATGCCTATTGGTGGGGAAAAAAATATCCCAATAAACAAACCAATAGTAGCCCCCCAAATACCTTTTTTACTTCCTCCGAATTTTTTTGTTCCATAAACAGGAACAACATAATCCAAAACAGTAACAACTGTAGTAATCAAAGCCCAAATAACTAAAAACCGTGTTGTAAAAGGATGTTTTTCTGTTATCTGCAAAAGCAATAAAGAAATATAAGATATTGGCGGTCCCGGAATAATTGGTATTATACATCCCAAGACACCTACTATTAATAATAAAGAACCTAAAACAATCCAAAATATATCCATAATTTCACAAATAAATTATAAAGATAATGCAAAAGAAAGTTCTTTCATAATTTCTGTAGCTTTTCCTTGCAAAAAAATATCAGTAATGCTATTTGTATAGTTTGACATCTCAGTATTGACTTCAATAATTTTAGCTCCATTTTGCTTAGCTAAAAAAGGAATTTGTGAAGCGGGCATAACTTCTCCGGTAGTTCCGATTAATAAAAAAACATCCGATGTGTTAGCAGCTTCAATGGAAGCAGAATAAGCTTTTGCAGGTATTCCTTCACCAAAAAAAATAAAATCAGGTTTTAAAAGGCCGCCGCATTTTTCACAATAAGGAGGATTATCAGTTAATACAATATCCGCAAGTTTAAATTTTTCTCCACATTTTAAGCATACAAAATTATTTGAGTTTCCATGAAACTCATAAACATTTTTACTCCCTGCTTTATAATGCAAATTGTCGATATTTTGAGTTATAACACTATTGAGTAATCCTTTGGCTTCCATTTTAGCGAGAACATTATGAGCTGTGTTTGGCTTGGCTTTACCAAAAAAATCATAGAAAATTTCCTTTATAACTTTCCATGATTCTTCAGGCTTTGATTTAAAATAATCAAGTTCTAAAATTATTGGGTCATATTTACTCCACAAACCATTTTTTCCTCTGAAAGGAGGTATTCCGCTCTCCACAGAAATTCCGGCACCTGTAAAAGCAGTAGTCTTTTTTGATAATTTTATTATCTCTGCTGCTGTCTCTATTTTATTTCTCATCTGTTAAATATCTTTATTTTTTTTGGAAGATAATAAAAAAATATTTAATCATTAACTATTTAAACGCTCCTGATTTTTAATACATTTTACATATAATAAAAATTATATTTTATATGTAATTCCTATACCAAAAGTCTCTTTAAACTGAAGTTTAGGACCGCCATTACCAACTTTAACTTTTTTACCATCAATATACTCATAATCAGGTATTCTAATATCATCATCATAAATTAAATGAGTATATAAAAGAGTTGAAAAATGAGAATTCACCATAAAATTAACACTGTTTTCCCAGTTTACGTCAAAATTCCATCTATTTGATTTATCAACATCAAAATAATTATTATGAAATTCTACTTTTGTAGAATAATTAATATTTTTAAAAATTTCTTTTTTAAAAGTAGAAATAATATTAACACCAAACTCAGCTTTAAAATTTCTACCTCTTTTAATTATATTATGAGCAGTATCATATTTAGCAGGTGTAACGCCAAAAGAGCCTAAATCAGCAAGCCTCTGATCAAGCACTAAAGTAAATTTACCGCTCGCAGGTGAGATAAATAAAGAAAAGAAATTTTTAATTTTATAATCCATACCAAGAGAAACAGTGGCATAACCCGGAGCTAAAAATGTTGAAACAATTGTGGAATCATCAGGATATTTATAACCTTTATCAAATTGTGTCTTTACATTTGCAAGAAAAGAATAATGCCATTTTCTAAAAGCTGTTAAATCCAGTTTAGAAGTAATATCAATTTTATCTTCGTTTTTTTGAAAATTTCTATCTCTCGAAAACATCAATCCATATGCTAAATCAGCAGTATTTTCAAAAGAAAATTCATTATGTTTATAATTTGCAAATAAATCAGCAAAAGCAATTCCCGACAAGGCATTTTCGCCCCCCTTTGCCCAGTTGGATATTAAAATTTGATTAAAATTTAATTTACCTGTAAATCCACATTTCCATGGGCTAATTTTACTTATACTGTCTGTTTTTATTTTTTTTGTTACAATCTTCGAACTGTCCGATGTTTTATTTTTTGGTATATTAACTACTTTTTTTACAATGAAATAAATTAATGTGTCTTTATTTCTTTTTAAGATGGCAGTATCATTATTTTTATAGTTCTTTGATAAAATTCTTTTTATCAAAATAGAATCATTTACATTCTGTGCATTTATAAAAAAAGGTAAAAGTGTAATAAAAATTGCTAAAATTCTTTTAATCATATACTTAAAAACAAAAAAATTACTAATTAATGTTTGTCCCTTCAGATTTTTTAGTCAGTATAGCTATCTGGACGATAATTACCTGAACAAACTCTAACATTCTGAATCAAACACTGACTTTCTTTATTGACAGATACTAAACAAAAAAACTAATTTATTTGAACATTTAAACGTTTACCAGTAATATTTATTTTAAAAAGAATAAAAATTAAAATAAAAAAAATTTTATTATTTCTTTATAAGAAATCACTATATTCAGATGCTTTCAGTACTTTTTTACCGGTTTAAGTTTGTTTTTCAAAATTACAAAATTTTTGGCAAGATTTGTGAAAACATTCAAATTTATCTTTATCAGTAATTTTTTCATTATTATAATTACCGGCTTTAACAGATTTGTGTACTGTCCATTTCTAATATGCTCAGGCTGTCATATTTTAATTGTTTAACAATAAAAAAAAACTAAATTAACTGTCATTTTCAAATATTTCTTATTTTTGGCAAAATTTAAACAAGAAAAAAAAACTATGGATTTAAGTAAAATTCTTTCAATATCAGGCAAAAGCGGTTTATTTAAAATGATTGCCCAGACAAAAAACGGCGTTATTATTGAGTCATTAATAGACAAAAAAAAGACTCAGGCTTTTGCTCATAATAAAATAAGCTCACTTGAAGAGATTTATATTTTTACTGAAAACGAAGAGCTACCTTTAAAAGATGTTTTTAAAATTATGTATGAAAAACATTCGGGCGGTCCTTCTATTGACAACAAATCAGATAATAATACTTTAAAAAATTATTTTAAAGAAATTATTCCTAATTATGATGAAGACAGATTTTATGTGTCGCATATGAAAAAAATCATTCTCTGGTATAATCTCTTACAAAAAAACAATATCTTAGAGTTCCCACCTGAAGAAGAGAAAAAAGAAGATTCAGGACAAGACGACGAGAAACCAAAAGAAGAATCGCAAAATAAAGATGAAAAATAAAATTATTGAAACCTGTCAATTGACAGGTTTTTTTTTAATTTTATACAAAATTATTGAAAATGACTACAAAAAAACAAATTCAGGATTTTATAGTTTTAAACAATAAAAAAATTAATTCCGATTATTTCGAACTTGAACTTAAAGCTCCTGTAAAACTTCCCGAAATATTTCCCGCTCAATTTATTGAAATACATATAGAAAATGCTAAAGACACTTTTCTGCGTCGCCCTATATCAATACATGATATTGATTATGACAAAAATACTATAACCTTACTAATTCAAATAAAAGGTGAAGGCACAAAAACTCTAAGCAAAATTGAAAAAGATGCATCTTTAAACATTATCTATCCTCTGGGAAACTCATTTTCTATACCTGATAAAAAAGAAAAAGTTTTATTAGTAGGTGGTGGATGCGGCTCTGCTCCTCTCCTATTTCTGGCAAAATATCTTTTCAACAAAAACATTATTCCTTATATTTTAATTGGCGGTAAAAGCGAAAACGATATTCTTAAAATTGAAAACTTTGGCGAATATGGAAATGTTTTTATAACAACAGAAGACGGGAGTCTTGGTTTTAAAGGTATTGTCACTGAACATCCTTTATTAAAAAAAGAAGTAGAAAAACACAATATTTCAAAAATATATACTTGCGGACCCGAGCCAATGATGAAAGCTATCGCTAAAATCGCCAATAAAAATAATATAGCATGCGAAGCCTCTTTGGAAAATATGATGGCTTGCGGTATCGGTGCTTGTCTTTGTTGCGTGGTTGAAACAACATCAGGAAACCAGAGAGTATGTTGCGACGGACCTGTTTTTGACGTGAAAAATTTAAAAGGCTGGGAATAATAATCTTCAAACAAAAAAATTATGGCTGACTTAAATATTAAAATAAAAAATCTGGAACTAAAAAATCCTGTTTTAACAGCTTCAGGCACTTTTGGCTATGGAGAAGAATTTGAAGATTTTATCGACATCAACAAACTTGGTGGCATAATTGTTAAAGGAACAACACTTGAACCACGTCAGGGAAACCCTTATCCGCGTATGGCTGAAACAGCGTCAGGAATGCTTAATGCCGTTGGTTTGCAAAACAAAGGTGTTGATGTTTTTATTAATGATATTTATCCGAAAATTAAAAAATATAATACTAATGTTATTGTAAATGTTTCAGGTTCAAATATAAAAGAATACGTTAAAACAGCCGAAAAAATTAATCACCTTGATAAAATTCCTGCAATTGAATTGAACATATCCTGTCCGAATGTAAAACAAGGAGGCATGGCTTTTGGCACCAACGCAAAATCAGCAGCAGAGGTAACAAAAGCTGTCAGAGAAGTTTATAAAAAGACTCTTATTGTAAAGCTTTCGCCTAATGTTACAGACATCACAGAAATTGCAAAAGCTGTTGAAGCAGAAGGCGCTGACTCAGTATCGTTGATAAACACACTTTTGGGAATGGCTGTTGACGTAAACACACAACGTCCATTATTATCTACTGTTACAGGTGGACTATCAGGCCCTTGTGTAAAACCTGTTGCTTTGCGTATGGTATGGCAGGTGTTTAATGCTGTAAAAATTCCTGTTATAGGCCTTGGCGGGATTATGAATGCAAACGACGCTATTGAATTTATTCTTGCCGGTGCTACTGCTATTCAGATTGGTACTGCCAATTTTATCGACCCACAGATAAGTATTAAAATTATAAAAGGCATTGAAAAATATTTATCAGAAAGAAATATCTCTTCAATAAATGATTTAATTGGCGGACTTAAGATGGAAAGTGCCTAGAGTTTGGAGTTTGCCCTTAATTTCCAATTTCCAATTTTCCATTTTCCATTAAAAAAAATCTAATTTACTGTTTTCTAAAAATTTATTGTCAGCCGCTGGTTTATTTTACGTACTTTTGCAGCTCAAAAAATTTAAAAATACAATATGTTAACATTTAATGCAATGGGTTTATCACCCAATTTAATGAAAGGAATTGAAGACTTGGGTTTTAAAAATCCAACTCCAATTCAAGAAAAAGTAATACCGGTTTTTTTTGGAACAGAAAACGATATTATAGGCCTGGCACAAACAGGAACAGGAAAAACTGCTGCTTTTGGCTTACCTATAATTGAAACAATAGATATTCAGAACAAAAGAGTACAAGCTTTAGTATTATCCCCTACAAGGGAATTATGTATTCAAATTACCAAAGACTTACAAAATTATTCAAAACACATAAATGGTTTAGAAATAGTAGCTGTTTATGGTGGTGCAAGTATAGACTTACAAATCAGAGCCTTAAAAAGAGGAGCGCAAATTATTGTTGCCACTCCCGGCAGAATGCTTGATTTAATAAAACGTAAAGCTGCAAATATCTCAAACATAAAAAATGTTGTTTTAGACGAAGCCGACGAAATGCTAAACATGGGTTTTCGTGAGGAATTAGACAATATTCTTGAAACTTCTCCTGCTATGAAGAGAACATTATTGTTCTCTGCAACAATGCCAAAAGAAGTAGCAAATATTGCTAAAAACTACATGAATAATCCTGAAAAGATAACTATAGGAGCTAAAAATTCAGGTGCAGAAAATGTACGGCATATTTATTATCAGGTACATGCCCGCAACCGTTATCTTGCTCTTAAACGTATTGCTGATATTAATCCTAATATCTACGGAATAGTATTTTGCCGTACCAGAATGGAGACAAAGGAAGTTGCCGATAAACTTATAAAAGACGGTTATAATGCTGATGCACTTCATGGTGACTTATCTCAGGCTCAACGCGATCATGTTATGAAACGCTTTAGAGAAAGAACTTTGCAAATGCTTGTTGCTACTGATGTTGCTGCTCGTGGTATTGATGTTGACGATATCACTCATATTATTAATTATAATCTACCTGAAAATGCAGAAGCATATATTCACAGAAGCGGTCGTACTGGCCGTGCCGGAAAATCAGGCGTTTCTATTGCTATTGTTAACTACAGAGAAGTGAATAAAATTCCTCAAATAGAAAAATTTATTCACAAAAAATTTAACAAAGTTCCTGTGCCTTCAGGTAATGAAATTTGTAAAAAACAACTTTTTCAGTTAATCGACAGAATGGAAAACGTTGAAGTGGATGAAACTCAAATTGCTCAGTTCATGGAAACTGTTAATAAAAAACTTGAATGGCTGACAAAAGAACAAATAATTAAACGTTTTCTTTCTCTAGAATTTAACAGATTCCTAGAATATTATAAAAATGCTCCAGATCTTAACGAAAAAGAAGATAAAAGAAAAGATAAAAATAGTAGAGACAGCAGAAGCAGAGACAGCAGAAGTAGAGATGGCAGAAGCAGAGATGGCAGAAATAGAAGAGACAGAGATTTTGGTAACCGTGAAAGCAACAGAAGTCATAACGATAGAAATAATAGAAAAGGACAAGAAGGTTACACAAGATTTTTTCTTAATGTAGGTAAAACCGATGGCGTTGCTCCTAAAAATATTATCGGTATGATTAACGATTATACTAAAGATCGTGATATTAATATTGGAGCTATTGACTTGAAAGATAAATTCTCATTCTTTGAAGTTGAAGAAAAACATACTTCAAAAATTTTAAGCTCTTTTAAAAATAATAAATATAATGGCAGAAGTGTTAGAGTTGAAATAGCTGAAAAAGATAATAATACCTCTAATAATTATAGTGGAAAAAGAAAAGAAAGAAAAAGAAAAAATTATTAAATTTTAATAATTTTATTTTTTATATACAATCCTTGATTTTTTTTAATTCAGGGCTTTTTTTATTATGTTACGCATGATAAGGTTTATATATTCCTTTAGCCTGGATAGGTTTACTTTTTTTATTGGATGAAATTTTCTGGGCTGCTTTTATTGCAAATATAATTACAGAAATTTTAACTTATGAAGAGCCCTTGTTAGCATGTAGCTATTTATATTTTATATTGCTTTATAATATT
>JAGGUV010000104.1 GCA_021158345.1 Bacteroidales bacterium | reverse complement strand
TTTTATTTGTTGAATCAATGCCGTCAAATGCTATTCCTGAATTTGTATTGTAAATAATTTGATTTGCCGGATTATTACCAAAAAACCATGTTGCTAAATCGCCTGCCTCTTTTGCAAAATTATTATCTTTAGTAATTGCATATGCTTCTAAAGATGCATATATCATTGGAGTTATACAATATGATATTTGCGGAAACCGGCTATAATCATCCATCATTAAAGAATTATTATTATTTACTAATTTAAACTGGTGAATAAAACCTTTTTTAATACAATACGGATAAAAATATTTTACTTCGTTCAATCCCGCATTAATTAATGTGTCGTTTTGCAAGATTCTACCTGAATATAATAAAGAATAAGCTTGCATATTTCCCCAGGCATGCCAAATATTTTTCCAACTCAAAAAAGCATAATACGGGAATGTATCTTTATTACCAAATTGGTCATTTGTTAGTACCTGGCTTAAATTCAAAATCAAATTTTTAACCATTGCCGATTTATTTATCTGATAATAATTTGTAAGGGCAACGATTATAACTGATATTTGGTCTGCCCCGGGAGAAATGGCATATTCAGGAATATTAATGCCATCGATAATAATTGTTTTTGATGGTTTAGAAAACTCTTGGTTTATTTTTTCAATTAATTTTTCCATTATTGGAATTGTTTGAGTTTTCAAATCATCAAGTTTAGAGGATTCAAGCAGATTTAGTTCAGACAATGCCCAGAAAGCTCTCCAAGACCAAAAATTAGGACTGGGCTTACTATTTTGATGTGTTATATTTATTTCATTATTAGGAAACATAAAATTATAAAAATAACCATTATCTGTTTTCATATATATAATGAAATTAGTTAGTAATTTTATTTTTTCAAGATATTTTGTTTCAGGTTTAATTTTATATTGACGGCAATAAAAGATTAAAGCCCGGGAAACATCATCAACACATGTAAACCCCTCATCGTCATCAGTAACAACCTGATAATCGGGAGCATTACTGTAAATCCAGATTATGCCTAAATGTTTGTTATTAATATTAATTTCTTGATATAATTGTTCTAAATGAGTAGTATTTATAAGTGTATTATCATTTACATTTTTTTTATAACATGAACTTAAAAAAAATAACAGTATTAAAACATATTTAATATTTAACATAGCACAAATGTTTTTGTAATTCATTCAAAACATTATCAATATCAGCAATAGCAAAACTAAAAGAAGTATCAGAAAGGGCATAAGGTATAATTAAATTATTATAATGTTGTAGAAAGCCACAAGTATATACAACATTAGGGACATAGCCCTCGCGTTCATGACCATTAGCACTAAAAAACGGTTTGTTTAATGAGCTCAATACTATTTCAGGATTATGTAAATCAAGTAAAGATGCACTCATAACATATTTTCTTAGTGGGCCAACTGCATGTGTTAATAACAACCAACCATATTTAGTTTTAACAGGACTACCGCTATTTCCTAATTGGACCGAATCCCATTCAAATTGTGGTCGTTGTATTGTTTTGTAAGTATCCCAAAAATAAAGGTTATCTGAATACATTATTGAAATATTTTCTCCTCCCTGTCTGCCAATCATAGCATATTTTCCATTAATTTTTTCAGGAAATAGAGACATCCCTTTATCAAATGCTGCATTACCATATAGCGAATGAATTTTAAAGTTAATAAAATCTTCAGTTTCGATAATTTGAGGACGAATGTTTTTCCCGTCATAAGCAGTATATGTACCAATATATCTAATTTTATCTTTATCTATAAATTTTACAAGTCTGAGGTCTTCCATTCCATTTGATTCTGCTTTTGATTTAGGAAAAATAACTCTGCTGTTTATATCTATATTTTTATCAAAAAAAATTTCATAATTAGTATCAAATATATCTAACAATGCTTTTTTTGTAACATAAATATTTTTTTGATGATAATTATTATTAATTTTAGCGATTATCTCCAATGCCTGTTGTTTTGTGAATTTTTCAGGAAAATATTCAAAGATTGAAGAATTAAAACCTTTATAATATTGAGCTCTTTTTATTACAAAGTCTTTGAAGAAATATGATTTTTCATTTATTTTACTTGCATAAACCAAATTAGAAGGTATAGTATCCATGGTTATTTTTCCCTCTTTGGTTATAACTCCTGTTCTGAATTCGATTGAAGATATGTGCCCTTCTCCTGTTGCCCTGAGGCTAATAATAAAACGGACTTCTCCATTTTTTAACCCTTTTTGATTATAATGAACTACAATAGAAGGATTAAATATAGCGGCTGATTCAATTGAATATTCTTTTGTAAAATAAGATCCTAATAATAATTTTCTCTGTAAAGATTGAATTTCGGGAGAGGGCACAAATGTTTCTATATTTTTATAGTGCTCTAATAACACGTCCTTAAATTTAATATGCCTGCTTTCAAATTCCTCTAATATATGATTTAATGTATTTTCAATAACCTTATCATCTAATGAAACTATTTTATCTACAATGTGAGATACTCTGTTTTTCTTCTTTAAATCCAAAAATAAGGGAATCACTCTTTCGGGTTTTGCCTTAATTTTAATATCCGTTCTTTTTACATTTATCATATTTCTATATATTTTTTATAATTTTTGTTATTAATTTTTTTATCCTTTAATTCCGGAAGATGCCATGCTTTTTATAAAATATTTTTGAAAAAATAAATATGCAATCATAATTGGAGTAGCGAGTAATACTGCTGATGCTAATTTCACTCCTAATTGCCCTTCTGCTCGCCCACCAACGGCAAACAAGGTAACTAATTGCGGCATAGTCATTAAGTTTAATTTTCTTATTACAATTAATGGCCATAATACGTCATTCCACGAATTCATAAATGTTATTAATGCCACAGTTATAATTGTTGGTATAATATTTGGCCACAATACTCTAAAAATTATTGTTAAGTTATTACATCCGTCAACTCTGGCGGCATCTATCAAATCATCAGGAATTGCTTTGAATATCTGCCTAAACATTATTATGGCAAATGCACTGTTAAGAGCCGGAATTATAAGAGCAGCAAAAGTATCTACCCATCTAAATTTTATCATTAAAATATAATTGGGTATTAATGTTATCTGGAAAGGAAGTGTCATTGTGAAAATTATAATAAAAAACAACAAATTCCTACCTTTAAAACGTAGTTTTGCAAGGGCAAAGCCAACCATAGAGCCAAAAACCACAACTCCAATAGTTGAACAGCTTGCGACAAATGTGCTGTTTAATAACGATTTAAAAATCGGAATTTTGGAAAACATATGAGTGTAATTTCCTAAAGTAAAATTTTGCGGTAAAAATATGAGTGTACCAATTTCTTTTTCAGGTGTAAAAGAAGCAACAATCATCCAAAAAAAAGGATATAAAAAACTTATTGCTGCTACTATTAATAATATATGTGTTATGATTTTTCTAATTTTCATTTTTAAAATAAATTTATTTAATTATCTTTTTCTATTGCGTATTTCTGAATTACAACAACTATCATAATAACAACGGATGCAAATAATCCTATTGTAGCAGCATATCCCATATGATAAAATTCAAAAGCTTGTTTGTAAATATATAACATAACAGATAAAGTGCTGTTTAAAGGTCCACCGCTTGTCATAATATATGGTTCAATAAAAAGACTAAATCCTCCAATTGTAGAAAGAATTACAACCATAAAAATTGTGGGATTTATAGCAGGTAATGTGATATGCCAAAATTTTTGCCATTGGCTTGCACCTTCGACATCTGCTGCCTCGTAATACGCTTGTGGTACTGTTTGCAAGCCAACTAAAAACAATATAACATATAGCCCGACATTTTTCCATGTTGCCATTATGGCAATTGAAATTATGGCAACGCTTTTGTTTGTCAACCATGCAACTTTTCCTAATCCTATGTCTGTTAATAATTTATTTATCAATCCTGTATCATATCCATATAATTGTTGCCACAGTATAGTTATAACAACACCTGAAATTATAAACGGCAAAAAGAAAGCCGCTCTAAAAAAACTTTTAAATAATATTTTTTGGTTGAGGAAATATGCTAAAGTTAATGCTATAATAATTTGAAGAGGAATATGTATCATCAAAAAGATGAATGTATTATATAAAGATTTCCAAAACAATCTATCTTGAAACAACCTAATAAAATTATCAAATCCAACATATTTCATTGGAGATATTATATTCCATTTAAAAAAAGTTAGAATTATAGAAAAAACCACAGGGAAACCAATAAATAAAATTAAATGTATCAGATATGGTGATACCAAAAAATAAGAGAAAATGGATTTTTTAAATGGATTTTTAACCATGATTTGTTATTTATATTATTTAGTTTTAGCACGAAGCAAGATATTAACAGCTTTTTCTGCATCGTCAATAGCTTTTTCGGGACTTTTTATGTTATATAATACGCATGCTTCATATTCTTGCGAAATAATATCCAAAACTTCTGTTATAACTTCGCAATTGTCAATTCCTTTTATATACTTTGCCTGTTGTGCAAATGTTTTTAATTTGGGATTTTTGTTAAAATAATTTTCATAATCTTTTATAGTATCTATACCATATCTTCTTGGCAATTGACCTGTTGTTTTGATAAATTTCAAATCTCCTTTTTTATCAATCATGGTTTTTATAAATTGAAAAGCTAATTGTGGATTTTTACAGGTATTGAATATTACTATATTTTTAGGGTCGCAATAAGTATAGATTGGTCCTTTATGATTGTCAGGGATAGGCACCGGAAAAAAATCATATTCAAAATTTTTAGGTTTAAATTTTTCTAAATGTTTAATTTCCCATGGACCTGTAAATTTAGTAGCTACTTTTTTTGCAATAAACGGATCTGCTCCTGCTGACTTTTGATCTTTTGAGAAATAATTATTCTTATATAAATCTTGTAAAAATCTAAATACTTCTATTGCATATTTATTATTAAAATACGCTCTATTGTTTTTCACTAATGGAAGCCCGTCCGAAGCAGCAACGTATAATGTGTAAAAGTTGAATAATCGTTGATACCAAACAACTTTAACAGATGTGTTTCCAAACCATTGATCTACATAACCGTCTCCATTAATATCTTTTTTAAATTTTTTTGCTGCACTCAGGTAACTCGAATAAGTCTGAGGCAAAGAATCTAATTTTAAAGAAGAAAACAAACCTTTATTATATAAAGTCATTATAGGATTAATCTTCCATGGAATTTGATAGATATGACCATCAGATGACGTAACCTCTTTAATAGTTGTAGAATCACAGCGGGTATGAATAAATTCATTAAATCCGACAAGTGTATCAAGTGCAATCAAAACATGAGATTTGGCATAAAACTCTACTGAGCCTTGCCACATATTTGAATAAATATCCGGTGTGGTTTTGCCGACAATAGCTGCGAGTACCATCTCTTCGCTTGATTGTCCTTCAGGTACAGGTTGAAATTTTATTAAATTATGGGGATGTTTTTTATTCCATTGGGTAACCATTTTTTTTGAAAAAATTATTTCACCATTATTGTTTGACGACCAATAGCTTAATGAAGCATCTTTATTTGCCTTTTTCCGGCTGCAACTATTTATAAAAATCATTAAAACCAAAATGTATGGAACATATTTAGAATTCATTACTTTTTATTTTATAATAATAATCTTTTTGCCTATTGAATATTTTTTGCTTCTTATTTGTAAAAAATAAATCCCTGTTTCTAAGCCATTTATATTCAATCTATATTTATTATTTGATTTTGCCAACCAGATTCCTCCAACTATTTTTCTGCCTATGTTGTTAAATAATTGATAATCACATCTATCGCCAAATTTGTTTTCTATATAAATCATAAAATCTCCACGGTTTGGATTTGGAAATATTTTTACAAGATTTTTTTTATATTTTTTTTCTATAATATTATTTCCATTTTCAAACATGTCTTTTATGTCAGTGGGTGATAACGGATGATCAAAAAGATATAAATCATCAAGCCTCCCTTTAAAATAAAAATTTTGGTCAGGGCGGGCTTTTCCAATTACTAAATCATATGATGTGGAATTAATATCTCCTGTAGCTGGAATGAAAGAGTCTAATTGCCCATCTAAATATAATTCCATATCTGTTCCTGTGAATATCATAGAAAAATAATACCAAGTTCCCTGTTCTAAATTAGTTTTTGAGTCTAAATCATAAATGCCTGCACTTGTATTAATAGTAAATCTGAGTGTATTATTATTAACAGATACTTTCCAACGGTTTTCCCAATTGCCGTGTGAAATAGGATATGCTTCATTTTCGTTATTATATAAATAATAAATCCATCCTGTCAATGTCAGTCCTGTTTTAAAATTAAGCAAGCTATTGTTTGCAACTTTAATATATGAGGATGTACCATTAAAATTTGCTGCTTGTTGTGTGTTTCCAAAAGCATCTGTTTCATAAATTATATTAAAAGCTGTAGTAGTGTTGTTATATTTGCTTACATCGTTTACGTTACCATTTAGTGGCAGGTGTAAAATTGGTTCACCTTTGAACAATCCGCTTAAATCACGTACCATTACAATAATACTGTCAATATCTTCACCGTAAACATTTGAAACCGTACAGTAAATTTTATAATTTCCAAAATTATCTGGCGATGTCCATTGAACATTTTCATCTGTGCCAATCAAAGTTCCATAAGCATCTGTCCATGTGTAAGAGAGTTCTTCAGCCTTTTGTTCCTTCATATTGCAAAATAAATTAGTTGTTTGATTTGTGTCTATTTTGCCGGGAGATGCTTTTAACGATTCTATTTGAGGAATATACGGGATATATTCTTTTACATTTATTATTACATTCATTGAGTCTGATAATCCTGAGACATCAGATATTACTTTGCATTTAACATTATAGTCTCCTGCAATTTCAGGAGCTTTAAAAGTGAGAATTTTATTTGCAATTAAAATAGTATCATCTATTTTCCATTGATAATGAATTGTTTCGTTGTTAATATTTTCGACAGTACAATATACAAAAACAGAATCATTAATTGTTACAGGATTATGAAGAGCTTTTAATGCTTTTATCCTTGGAGGATAATCAGTAATAGAAATACCATTATCAAAATCAATTACAGTATCATTGGCAAAAGTTTTATTGCCGATAGTTTTAATTTGTGCTCCTACAGGTACATAAACAAGCAATACTGAGTTTGTTGCAGGAATAGTAATATTAACAATTCCAGATGCATCTTCAATAATAAAAGAATTATTTAATGAATTATAAATATCAAGTTCTTGTTCTCCTATGTTAATAGAAACAGTAGTATCATTTTCATACGGATTCCATAAAAGGTAGCTTGGATAATTTTCAGCATAAAAATCTGTTTTAGTAAGATTGAGTTTTAAAATAGCTTTCACATTAGTAGTGTCAATAATACCACCCAAATATCCTACGTGTGATGAACCATATAAAGCGAGATTAGTTTGTGACCAACCGTTTTTTATAGCATCACCTGTAGAAAAAGGACTTTTTCCAATATATGTTTCTTTTAATGCTTCATGAGCAATGCAATTATTTGTATCGTATTGTATTGACCATTCTTCGCTGTCTTGGTGGTCGGCAGGCAAAAAATCAGTATAGAATAATCTGGAAGCATTTGCCATATTGAGTATCCATTTGCTAATGGCGTTAGCATAATGTTCATTGTATCTTACGAGAGGAAGTAAAGCAGCTGCTTGTTGAAAGCCATTCATTATAAAAGCATAATCGTTTCCTGCATCATTGGCTTCCCCAACCAAACCTGAACAGTCATATTCGCCCCAGTGACCAACAATTGTTCCCCAGCCTCTAAGATTTCCACGGTTAAAGCACCAGTTAAGTATTTTTTCTATATCATAATTTGTTCCTATTTCGGCATTCATGCATGCAGCAGTGTAAGCTCCATATGCCAACTGTAATTCGTATGATGGGTTCTCGTTATAATTGTTTAGAAACTCCATTGCCCATTCAGCTCCAATTAAATAATCATGGTTTTTTGTTTTTCTGTAGGCATTATATAGTATCCAGGCAATAGCTCCTGCTGCTTCAGGTTCTTTAACTCCTGTTGTTAATGGTTTCATCTGATTAAAATTCCATGCTCTGTAATTCATATATGGGATTTGCCAAGGACAAGCATCTCCGCCCATGTTGACAACAGCCTCAAGCCAACGATCTGCTACTTTTGTAAATTGGTAATTATAATCTCCTGTGTTAGGGTAAAGTGCATTTAACTGATAAAAGAAAATATTGGGCATAGTTTCGTACCACCAGTCATGACCACTGTTTGTGGTTGGATTGTTGAGGTAAATATTTTCGTCAACACGATGATTAAAGAAATCTTCTGACATCAATACCCAATTATGATCAAACTGATTGGTTTTGTTTATTCCTGAAAGTGTTGCTCCTATTATTGCAGGCATAAGGTTTATTCCTTCGGCAGATGTTCCAAGCATCTGCCCAACATATGAAACCATTGCTGCACTTTTGTGTTCAGGGTAATTTATTGCATGTTCATTTATCCCCATTAATGGTAGATATTCACCTGACAGATTAATATTAAAAACCAATGAATCATAATTTTGAGCTACTTTTTCCCAATCACGCATTAAATAAGGTTCAGGAATATTCGGCATTTGCTCAATTCTGTTAATGGTTATTTGCTGAGCAAATATATTCATTCCTATTACTGTTAATAATAAAAACAATATTAATTTTTTCATTTTAAATAAAATAAAAATTCAAATCGTTAATTTAGCAAAATGATTTTTATATTCTTAATTAGTTATTGATTATTTTTACCCTTTTATTATTTTTTCTAAACACAAAATAAATATGGCCTTGACAAAAAATATTAGCAATATAAATCCTTTATAACACATAAAGTATTGTATTATTATAAGCAAGGTAAAAGTATTAAAGGGTGGTTGAAATGGTATTATGAAAACATTTAGCTCTTAAATTAATATTATTAAAAAAACCATTTTAAGCACCCTTTAATACTTTGTAATTAATTTACTATTATATACAAATAAATTTTATTTTAACAAATAAAGTTTTTTCGTTTGTGCATAACCATCAATTGAAAGTCTGTAAAAATAAACACCTGCCTTCATATTACCAGCATCCCAAATAACTTTATGATTACCTTTCGATAATTTGTTTGAAATTAGAGTTGATACCTCTTCCCCTAAAATATTATATATCTTAAGCGTTGTAAATCCATTGTTTATCAAAGTAAATTCTATTGTTGTAGATGAATTAAAAGGATTTGGATGATTTTGGAATAATTTAAAATTTTTGTTTAAGGTATTTGATTCTTCTATAGAATTAGGACCTGTATATAATTCAAAAATTTCATCGTCTGATAAAACACGATTATATATTTTTATATCATCAATTTTACCTTTAAAAAATCCGCCCCATTCAACAGGATTATCATCAGAATAAACATCTGTTGGTAAATCCTGACCAATTGTTAAATTAACAGGATTGTTGCTAATATTAATAATTGGTGCATCCGGTACATTATCCCAATCTTTAACCAATGTTCCGTCAATGTAAAATTTCATGTGACCTCCACCATAGGAAACAGCAAGATGATACCATTGTTCAGCTAATAAACCGTCTCCATCGTGATCTTTATCGTTAATTATAGTATCTGTACCATCAATTACCTTTGTTGTAAAGAATACTCTATTAATATCCTGAAGGTTAACCTTATAGCAATTCCATCTGTCCATTGAAATCATATAATCGTTATTTTCTTGTTCTTCCATATATATCCACCAGGATAATGATATTGAAGGAGGGTTGAGAATAGTAGAGTAAGGGATTTCAATATTTCCTCCCTTGTCAAAATAATAGGCACTGTTTTCATTGCCAAATCTATCAGTAGTTAAAACAGGAGTTCCTGCTCCGAAATAAGTATGACCTATAGAAACTGTACCATCATTACCATTACCGGATGCATCATCTGCATTTCCATTAAACGGATAATCTGCAACTAAGCCGTCATTCAGATTAATATTATGAAGTGCTGTTACTTCATCATCTGATAATACACGATTATATATTCTTATATCATCAATTTTGCCTTTAAAGAATCCGCCCCATTCAACAGGATTATCATCAGAATAAACATCTGTTGGTAAATCCTGACCAATTGTTAAATTAACAGGATTGTTGCTAATATTAATAATTGGTGCATCCGGTACATTA
>JAGGUV010000064.1 GCA_021158345.1 Bacteroidales bacterium | reverse complement strand
GATATTCACCTAAAATTTTTTTTTAGAATATTACTGCATAAAAACATACTGTAAAATATTAGCTCCCATTTTTAGTGCCTGTATGTGTTTTTCAGGAGGATCTTTGTGAACAATATAATCTTCCCAGCCATCGCCGAGGTCACATTCGTAGGTATAAAAACAAACCAAGCGACCGTGGTATATTAATCCGAAACCTTGTGGAGGTTTGCCGTCGTGTTTATGGATTTTAGGTAAGCCGTTTTTAAAATTATATTTCTGATGATATATAGGATGGTCGAAAGGTAATTCAACAAAATCAAGTTCAGGAAAGACTTTTTTCATTTGTGGCCTTATAAATTTATCTAATCCGTAATTGTCGTCAATATGAAGAAAACCTCCTGAGATAAGGTAGTTTCTTAAATTTTTTATTTCATCTTCAGAAAATATAATATTACCGTGCCCTGTTAAATGAATAAAAGGATAATTAAAAATATCAGGGCTGCCGACTTCAACAATAGCCTGCTGCTCGTTTATATTTGTATTCAGGTTTTTATTGCAAAATTTTATCAGATTTGGTAATGATGTTTCAAGATTTGCATACCAATCGCCGCCACCTTTATATTTTAATAATGCTATCTGATAACTTTGTGCTTTTGTTGCTGAAAAAAGTATTATTGAAAATAATACTGAGATAATAATTTTATTTATAGAATTTTTGCTCATTGATATATTAAAAAAAATTAAATATTATTGATGATGTTAATAGTATTACAAGCTACCAAAGCAGCAGTCTCTGTTCTTAGGCGACTGTTACCGAGGCTGACAGGAGAAAATCCTTTTTCTAAAGCATAATTAAATTCTTCTTTACTGAAATCACCTTCAGGGCCTATTAATATTAAAACATCATTTCCTTTTGTGTATTCTTGCTGAAGCAAACGCGGCTTTTCAATGTCGCAATAAGCAATAAATTTTTGTTCTTGAAAATTTTTATTTAAGAAATCATTTAAAGATATTGCTTCATTAAGAATAGGCTTATATGCTTTTAATGATTGTTTAATAGCAGAGATAATTATTTTATTCAGTCTTTCAGTTTTAAGAATTTTTCTTTCAGAATGTTCGCAGATAATAGGAGTTATTTCGTCAATACCAATTTCAGTAGCTTTTTCAAGAAACCACTCTAATCTGTTAATATTTTTTGTAGGAGCAACAGCAATATGAATTTTAAAATTTCTTTTTTCATAATTTTTAAAAGTTTCAATAATATTAACTTTGCAGGCTTTAGCATCAGTGTCAATAATTTTAGTTTTAAAAATATTGCCTATGCCATCGGTTAAATATATAATATCGCCGGTTTTTAGCCTGAGAACTTTTACACAATGCCTCGACTCTTGTTCATTTAAAGTATAGACATCAGAATTTATGTCAGGAGTATAAAAAAAGTGCATTATTAAATTTTTATCTCAATAAAGTAACATGACCTTTAAGAGTTTTTTCACCTTCGCCTGTACCTTGTTCAGTATAATAAATTACCCAAATATAAACACCCGCAGGACAAAGCTGTCCATTAGATTTTCCATCCCAGCCTTCATAAATATTATCCGTTGAGTATAAGAGTTTTCCCCATTTATCAAAAATACTTAATTTAAATTTCGATACACCTTCAAGTGAACCAAAGATTTTAAAGTTGTCATTTTTTCCGTCGGAATTAGGAGTAAAAGCATTTGGTATCCATAATTTTCCGGGGCATTGTTTAACTTTAATATTTCCTGAAGCAGAACATCCGTTAGTGTCAGTTACTGTTACTGAATATTCTCCGTATGAATCAATAATTCTAAACCTATTAATACTACCGTCATCCCACAGATATTCAGAATAAAAATCGCCTGCATCCAATGTGTCTGTAGTATTAAAAATTATACAGCCATTATTGAAATTTATATTTACTTCAGGATTAGGAAACACCATAAGCGATTTTGATGTTGTATTTGTACAGCCTTTATCTGTTTCTACGCTAAGTGAAATATTATGTAATCCTGTGCTTTCAAAAGTATATTGAGGATTTTTGTCATATGATGTAGCTCCTGATTCATCAAAATTCCAAAACCATGAATTAATGTTTCCTGTTACAACTGTTGAGTTATCATGAAATGTTAATGTAGCGTTTAAGCAAGTAGTAGAATCAGAAAGAATACTTGCAACAGGGATTGGATTTACCTCAATTGTGGCTGTCCCTATTCCAGTGTTTTTACATAGATTAGCATCTAAAACATCAGTAATATAATATGTTGTTGTAGCTTCAGGTTTTACAGAGAAAGAATAAGTAGAATTTGTGATATTTGATTTTGTGATGCTTGTATCTCCATCCGAATATATTATCTCCCAAGGTGAAGCACCTGTTAATTCAACAGTCAATAAAGATGTACTGCCGTAACATATTGAGTTGTTGCCTGAAAGATTTGCTGTTGGTAATTCGTGAACAGTAACTGTAAAACTTCCTGTCCCTGAGTTTGAGCAT
Organism: Bacteroidales bacterium; assembly: GCA_021158345.1. GTDB lineage: Bacteria > Bacteroidota > Bacteroidia > Bacteroidales > AUK083 > AUK083. The sequence goes on along the minus strand of JAGGUV010000064.1, from coordinate 45,492 downwards.
GTGTTATTGTCTGTTACCTCTTCTACTGTATATGTTGAAGTAATATCAGGTGTTACATTAACATACAAAGGCGAATCATTAATATTAGAAATTGTATTGGAATTAGTACCGTCAGAATATTTTACTTGCCATGGAGGAGTTCCTGTTAAATTTATTTCTAATACAGCAGTGTCGTTTTTGCAGATTTCAGTATTGCCTGAAAGACTTGCTGTAGGTAATGGGTTTACAGTCAAAGGAAGTATTGCTTCTTCACCACTACCACAATAGTTAACAGCCTTAACAATTATGTCGCCGGATGTTGCTGATAGAGAAATGTTAACAGTGATATTATTAGTGCTGTCGCCACTGATAATGTTAACACCGGCAGGTAAAGTCCAGTCATAATATTCGGCTCTGTTAATTTCAGGTACATAATAATTAACGCTGATATCACCGTTACAAACTTTATCTTTACCTTGAATAGGCTCAGCTGCTTCGGGAAGGTCGCTAACAAAAATATTCAGTTCAGATTTTTCTCCGACGCCATAAGAGTTATGACCTTTTACAGTAATTTTACCATTTATTGCAGAAGGGCTAAAATGAACAGTAATTTTTTTAGTGTTTTCACCTGAAATAATACTAGCTCCGCTTGGTACTGTCCAGATATATGTATCTGCTTGGATAATATCATCAACTTCATAAATAAAATCATTATTTATACAAACTGAGTCAGAGCCAATAATATCACCGGCAGGTCCTGGTAAGTTTCCTACTACGACAGTAAATGAAGAGCTATTTCCATCACCACAATCGTTTACGCCTTTTACAGTAACGTATCCACTAACAGCAGACATAGAAAAATCAACTGTAATACTTTTGGTTCCTGCTCCTGAAGCAATAGTTGCACCTGTGGGCACTGTCCATTCATAGGAATCGGCATATGGTATTGTCTCAACAGAATAAGGAACACCTGTTTGGCCTTTAACAACAGGAGATACACCTGTTATTTCACCAGCAGGCAGAGGTATTGGATTAACATTTATACTTAATGATGATGCTTCGCCATTACCACAATCATTTACACCATAAACACTTATAACTCCTGACATAGAAGTAACTTCAAATTTTAATTCTATTTCATTTTCGTTTTGAGAAACTATTGTAATATCAGCAGGAATTTCCCAAACATAAGAGTCGGCGCTGTCAATTTCAGGAACAGAATATGAATGAGTTTCTTTTTGACAAACATCAGTAGGTCCGGAAATATTACCTGCATCATCAGGAAAAGGACTTACCCATACATGTTTGAAAATTGTGTCAGTGCAGAAATTATCCTGAGTAACAACAAGCCTTACTATTTGATCGCCCTGATTAACAAAAATATAATCAGGGTTTTGATCTGTAGATGTTCCTCCATCGCCAAAGTCCCAGTCCCAGCCTGTGATACTATAACCTCCTGAAGCAGGAGAAGACAAGTCGGTAAAATGAGTGGCAACCTGATAACATGGAATATCAAATGAAAAGTCGGCTGTTGGAATGGGTTTTACAAGCAAGGGAAAATCCGCAGCAGTTACATGACCACAACAACATAAATCTGCTTGAAAAGAATAAATAGAAGTGCCTAATTCATCAGCAGTGAAAGTAATACTTTGTCCGGTTGCAAAAGGTTCCCCGTCCTTATACCATTGAATACCGTCAGTGGTAACAGGTTCAGGCGAATAATCTTCAGTTGCCCATTCATAATTTCCACCTGAGTAAGTATATTTATATGAACTTTCTACATCTTCCCATTGTTCATTATTATGAATGGCTGCTGCCTTGGTACCTCCAGAATTATGTACGCCTTGATACCCATATTTACACCATACAGAACTTGACGGTTTGGCTTTTAATTTTTTTACAATATGATTTTCAATAATACCATTTTCATTCAAAACAATTTGAAAAGTTACATGAGTTGTGTCTGTATCCATTAATATTGAGCACCAACTGACAATAAGTTTTTTATTAGGGGAAGTGCCTAAATTTGTATAGCTGATAACACCTGTCTCAGAATTAGGTTTATAGTTCCAATTTTGCCATGGTCCCATTATGCAATCTTTGGGTACATTGGGATTTGTTGTTGGTATTTGAGGATATGTGTATTTAACATATCCTTTAGGTTGACCAGGACTGAAACTAATAAAGCCATTATTTGCAATATAAAATTCAGTTTTCTTTTTTCCATAAAAATTAAAGTCAAAACCAATATTATAAGGACCATATACTGTATCATTATCGCATTTTGGTAAGATAAAATCGGGTTTAAAAGCACCATTTGCTGTTAATGTAATTTCTTCACCTTTGCATGCCTCTGAAGGCCCGCTTATGCTAACTACCTGTGCTTTAGCATATAAAATTCCCGTTAATAATAAAATTAATATAAATATTTTTTTCATGGAGAATGTATTCATTGTTTTATTCGTTACAAAGTTATAATTTTTTGAATAATAACCTTGAATTTTCTGTCTAAAAATTAATAGAATTATTTTTTTTGAAATATGTTTAATCCACAGATTTCGCAGATTACACTGATTACTCCAATCAATTGAAGTACGATGCGAAAATTGTAGAGTTTAATTCCCCGCAGCTTGCGGCGATAGAAAAGACAAAACATTTATTTTGATACCCTGCTGCTTGCGGCGGGGTAGTTTAATTGTAGAGATACAAAATTTTGTGTTTATATAATCATTTTATAGTCAGTTTAAAGCCTATTTTTTCGAGATCGTCCCAAAATTTCGGGTATGATTTTTTTACTACGTCAGGATTATTAATATTTATTTCGTTAAAACAAATAGCGAGGGGAGCCAGACACATTGCCATGCGATGGTCGTTATAAGTGTCAAAAATTATATTTTTTATTTCAGTATTTTCTGATTTTTTTATAATGAATTTTTTATTATTGATAATTTCTGTTTCAGATTTTAATTTATCGAATTCATTTTTTAAAGCTAATAGTCTGTTAGTTTCTTTTATGTATAAATTATTTAAGCCTGTGAGTTCAGCATTAATATTCATGCCAATGCAAGTAGCAGCTATGGTTTGAGCAATGTCGGGATTTGAAATAAAATTAAAATTAAAAAAATCAGGTTTTTTAATATTTGTTTTTAACAATCTTAAGCCGTTATTTTCAAAAACAGATTTTACTCCAAAATTTTTGTAAATTTCAACAAGGATACTGTCGCCCTGGAATGATTTTTTTTTCAGACCTTTTAAAAATAAATTTACATCATCGGCAAGGCAAGCCGTCTCGAACCAGTATGAAGCGGCTGTCCAGTCCGATTCTATTTTATATGTCTTAGCTTTGTAATTTTGTTTTTTAATTATTATTTCATCCTGAGTTTTTTGAGTTTTTATGCCAAACGTGTCTAATATTTTTAAAGTCATACTGATATATGACTCTGAGATGATTTTGCCTTTTAATTTTAGGATTAAGCCGTTGTCTAACGCAGGAGCTATTAATAATAATGCTGAGATATATTGGCTGCTGACATTAGAGAGTATTTCAGTTTTATTATTTTTTAATTTTTTTCCTTTTATCAGGATAGGAGGGAAGCCTGTTTTTTCAGTATAATTTATGTCTGCATTTAGAATTTTTAAAGCATCAACAAGAGGTTTTAAAGGTCTTTGTTTCATTCTTTCGGAACCTGTAAGCAACCACTTGCCTGGAGTGACGCTAAGCAAAGCACAAAGAAAACGCATTGCTGTGCCTGAGTCAGAAACATTAATCTTACAGATTGTATCATCATTATTTTTTGAATTATTTATTTTGGATAAAGCTTGTGACAAAATTTTAATATCGTCAGCACCGGATAAATTTTCAACAGATATTTTTTCATTGCTTAAATGTTTTATTATCATTAATCTGTTTGTCTCGCTTTTTGAAGCAGGCAAATTAATTGTCCCTTTTAGATTTTTATCAGGCTTTATAATTTTTAAAGTTCGCATTAAACAATGATATTTTGATAATATTTCAGGCTGTCAATAATATATTTTTTTTCAATATTTTGATTTATTATTGGCTTGCCAATCGAAGATATTAAAGTAAAATTAATATTATCGTCAATATTTTTTTTGTCATTTGTCATGATGTCCAATAAAATGTCAAAATCCTTTTCATCAATTTTATAATTATCGTAAACAGAAGAAATAAGTTTGACGATTTTATTAAGATTATCATTATTTAGTCCGGCAAAAATATTTGATAAATACGACTCACAAATCAAACCTATAGCCACAGCCTCGCCATGAAGCAAATGATTTTTTGTATGTGATAATGAAAATGTTTCAAAAGCATGACCTATTGTATGACCAAAATTTAAGACTTTTCTTAGATTTTTTTCTTTTGGGTCTTGTGAAACAATTTTGTTCTTTATTTTGATAGATTTTTTTATTATTTCAGTTCGGGTAATATCTATAATAATATTTTTTAATGAAATACTATTCACTATTTGCCAAAGATTTTCATCATCATCAATTAAAGAATATTTAATAATTTCAGCAAAACCTGACAATAATTGTTTTTCAGGGAGAGTTTTCAAATATTCAGTATTAATAAAAACAGCTTCAGGAAAGGAAAACAAACCGACAATATTTTTAAAATTATTAATGTCAACACCGAGTTTACCGCCAATGGAAGCATCTACCTGTGCGAGAAGAGTTGTAGGAATGTTAATAAATTTTATGCCTCTTTTAAAACAGCAAGCAATAAAACCACCCATATCGCTAATTACACCGCCGCCTAAATTTATTAAAATTGAGTTTCTGTCTGCTTTCATTTCAGATAAAAATTCCCATATCTGAACACAGGTTTCAAGAGTTTTGTTTTCTTCTCCGCTTTCTATTTCTATTATTTCAGCGTTGTTAAGCAAAGGAATATTGAATATTAATTCGGGAAGACATTTTTTAATTGTATTTTCATCGACTAAAATAAAAAATTTAGAATTTTGAAACTTTTCATTTAAAAAGTTTTCAAGATTTCTATAAAAATTTCCGTCAATAAAAATTTTATCAATTTTATTCATAAAACAAAAATACAAATATTAATGTATCTGAAAATAATAAAAATATTTAATGAAAAGTAAGTGTATTAATAGCTCTTTTCATTAAACCAATGATTTAAAATTTTTTATTGATAGGTTAAGATTAGTCTTTAACACATCTGATGTAATAGCCGTAGCCTTTATCCTTTGTAAATCTGTAAACATTGTCTTTGTCAGAATCGAAGCTTCGAATCCATGCTTCATAATTTCCTGATTCTGTTGCAGTCCAGAAAGATGTGCTCTTGTTAATGCTCAAAAAACCGCCTCCGCCTTTAAAACGGTATCCGCCCATTAAAACATCAAAACCTGAACTGCCTTGGTCTTTAAGTTGAGTTCCCTGGTCTGTGCCTCTCCAATTATATTTGTTTGCCTCTTCAGGTGTCATGCCAAGATGTATTTCTAAAGTTTTCCATTCATCATCTGTAGGAATATGCCAGCCGTCAGGACATACTACCATTGCTGTTGCCCAGTTATACATCCTGCCATATTTATCTTCATTAGCAGGATCATTATCATAAATCCATGAACCACCACCTGTATAGAAATTCAGATTTTCTGCCATCCACCATTGGTCGCCAATTTTAACAGTTTTGTATATGTGTTGGTCGCGATCATCTGTAAATGTCCCTGTGATATTTCCCTCAGTAATATTTATTGTAGCTGTTTTATTAGATACAACTTCTTTAGTGTCTTTTACTTCCATATTTACAGTGTAATCACCGGCAGTGCTAAATTGATGTGTGGCTGTTTTTGTAGTAGAAAAATCAGTGTCCCATGTTCCATCATTTTCCCAGTCCCATCTTACTTTAAGTGCATCTGTGTTGTCTTCATTGTCGGATGAAGATGAGGCATCGAAAGTAAAAACTGTGGCAGTAGTGCCATTTTCAGGAGTGAAAGTGAAATCAGCAATAGGTGGTGTGTTATTGTCAACAATAATGTCTAAACTAAAACTATCTGTTTTATTTTTAGTATTTTTCACTTCCATATTAACAGTGTATGTGCCTGCCTCTGTAAATTGATGATTAGCAGTTTTTGTATTCGAAAATTCAGTGTCCCAGGTTCCGTCGTTTTCCCAGTCCCATCTTATTTGTAATAAAGATGTGTTATCGTTATTGTCTGTACATCCTGAGGCATCAAAAGCGAATATTGTAGAAAGATTTCCTGATTCAGGAGTAACTGTAAATATTGCTATTGGCGAATCATCGTCTGAACCATTATTGTCTTTACATGAATAAAATAATAATGATAAGACTGCTATAATGCATAAAGAAATTAACTCTTTTTTAAGAGATTTGAATGTGGTTGAGATAATTTTCATAGAAAAAAAATTTAAAATAATTATTAAATATTGTAAAAAACAAAAATATATAAATTCTTCTTATTATTTTTAAGAATAACGCATAAGATTATCTAAAATTATTAACAACGAAAAGATATGTCAAAACTCTACTATTATATTAATAGATAAGGTGTTTTATTTAATTAAAGATTTATTAAATATTTTTAGCTTCAACCTTTTTTTTCTTTTTATATTTTTATTTTAGCCCTACCCTGTTTTAATGAAATGCAGCCATTAATAATTCAATGTCCTGATAAGGTATATTAAAGCGGTTACTAATATTTTTATCTATAAGAGTTCCATTATAAATATAACATCCGTTTCTTGTGCCTTTATCAGATTTAAGAAAATTTCCAACTCCACCTTTTTCACCTATTTCAAGGATTATAGGAGTAAAAAAGTTGCTTAAAGCATAAGATGCTGTATGTGGCACTCTTGAAGGTATGTTAGGTACGCAATAATGAGTAACGTCATATTTTTTATAAACAGGATTTGAATGTGTTGTAACATGTGATGTTTCAAAACAACCACCTTGATCAATGCTAACATCTACAATAACAGAACCATATTTCATTTGTTGCACCATATCGTCGGAGACAATAAAAGGGTAATTATCTTCAGCAATATTTAATGCACCAATTGCAACATCAGCAGTTTTAAGAGCTTTTCGCAAAACAGTAGGTTGAAAAATAGATGTAAAAATTCTTGAGTTAAGATTATTTTGTATTTTGCGAAGTTTATAAATAGAATTATCAAAGACTTTAACAACAGCACCAAGGCCAAGAGCAGCACGTGCTGCAAATTCAGCAACAGTACCTGCACCCAGAATAACAATTTCTGTTGGCGTTACACCCGGGAAACCTCCTAAAAGACTTCCTTTCCCATAATTGGGATTACTTAAATATTCGCTTGCTATAAGAATTGCCGATGTTCCGGCTATTTCGCTCATTGAAAGCCTGATAGGATAGCTGTCTGAATTGTCTTTAATGTTTTCTATTGAAATAGCAGTTGTTTTTTTCAACATTAATTTTTTAAAAAAATCAATGTTTTGCCCTGCAAAATTAAGTGAAGAGAAAATAGTTTGTTTAGTGTTTTTTAAAAGGTTTAATTCATTAAAAGTAGGAGGTGCTATTTTCAGAATAATATCTGATTTATATATTTCATCCGAAGTGCTAACAATTAAAGCTCCGGCATCTGAATATTCTTTGTCAGGAAAATGAGCTGCTTTACCTGCTCCTGTTTCAATAAGGATTTTATGTCCGTTAGCAACTAAAAGTCCTGCAGCCTGAGGTGCCAAAGCAATTCTGCTTTCCTGAAAAGAAATTTCTTTTGGTACTCCTATTGTTAATGAGTTTTTATTGCCTTTTTTTTCCAGTATTTCTTCCTGTGGTAAATATTTATTGGAATCTGTAAATTTTATAAATTTGCCCTTATGTAAATCCATAGCAATAGTTTTAAAATTTCTTTCAAAGATAATGATTTCCCTGATTAAACTAAAGCAAAATAAATAATTTTATTGAATTTTTATTATTCTACTGTTATCTAAAGGGTTTTCTTTGATATAAATTTTTATACTGTCATCAGGTAATAAGTCTTTGATTTTTTCAGGCCATTCAATAAAACAATAATTATTACTAAAAAAATAATCTTCGTATCCAATATCAAAAACCTCATTAATATTTTTTATCCTGTAAAAATCAAAATGATAAATAGTGTTGCCTTCTTTGCCTGTATATTCATTTACTATTGAATAGCTTGGGCTGTTAGTGATGTTGACAACTCCCAATGTTTTACATAAAGCTTTAATGAATGTTGTTTTGCCTACACCCATTTTTCCATAAAAAGCAAATATTCTTCTGTCTGGATAATCAGCTAAAAGTTTTTTTGCAATGTCTTCAAGTTCTGAAATTTCTTTACAGATAATTTTATTTTGGGTCATAAATAATTATTTGGCTTTAAGATGAATAATAGGTATTAGCATTTCTTCTAAAGATATTCCCCCATGTTGAAAAGTATTTTTGTAATAATTAACGTAATAGTTATAATTATTTGGATATGCAAAGAAGTTATTTTTTTTAGCAAAGATATATTTAGCACTGACAAAATTTTTGGGTAAATAAGCATCATCAGGGTTGACAACTTCAAAAACTTCTTTTTTGTTGTAATTTAAGCTTTTACCAATTTTATATCTTAAATTAGTATTAGTGGATTTGTCTCCGACAACCTTTACTGGATAATATGTTCTTATTGAGCCGTGGTCAGTGGTTATAATAAGTTCAGCATTGTTTTCGGAAATAAACTTAATAATTTGAAAAAGATGAGAATGCTCAAACCATGAAAATGTTAAGGAGCGATAAGCAGATTCATCATTAGCAAGTTCGCGGATTATTTCCATTTCTGTTCTGGCATGCGACAACATGTCGATAAAATTATAAACAATAATATTTAGTTTGTTTTTTAAAAGATTGGGCAAGGTATCTACAAGTTTTTTGCCAACATTTAAATTTGTTACTTTATTATAAGAGTGTTTTATATTTATTCCAAAGCGTTTTAAGAGTTCGGAAAACAATTCGTCTTCATATTGATTTCTTCCTTTGTTATCAGTTTCGTTTACCCAGTATTTAGGATATTTTTTTTCTATCTCAGAAGGCATTAATCCTGCAAATAAAGCATTTCTTGCATATTGGGTTGTAGTAGGTAAAATGCTATAATAAATTTCATCTTTAACAACTCTGAAATATTCTTCAAGTACAGGTTGAAATGTCTTCCATTGGTCGTATCTGAAATTGTCAATAACGAGAAAAAAAACAGGCTTGTTAGTTTTTAATAAAGGAAATAATTTTTTCTTAACTAATGTATGCGACATTATTGGAATGTCATCAGACATATTGTGAAGCCATTTAAAATAATTTTTTTCTATAAATTTTGAGAAAGCATTATTAGCCTCTTCTTTTTGAAGTTTAAGAACTTCAATCATACCGCTATCATTTGATTTTTCAAGCTCAAGCTCCCAATAAACCAGCTTTTTATATATTTCTATCCATTGTTCTGTGTTAAGATTTTCTGATAGTTTTAATCCAATACCTCTAAATTCCTGCTGATAGTCAAAAGCTGTTTTCTCGCTTATCAATTTTTTATTTTCAAGATTCTTTTTTAGACAGAGCAGTATTTGGTTAGGGTTGACAGGTTTAATTAAATAATCGGAAATGTTTGACCCTATTGCATCTTCCATAATTTTTTCTTCTTCACTTTTTGTGATCATTATCACAGGTATGTTTGGATGAGCACTTTTAATAAAACCTAATGTCTCAATACCGGAGATACCAGGCATTTGTTCATCTAAAAATACTATATCAAAAGGATTTGTTTTTAAAATATCCAATGCTTCGTTTCCATTATTTGAAGTAAAAACATTATATCCTTTGTTTTCCAAGAATAGAATATGAGGCTTTAGTAAATCAATCTCATCATCAACCCATAGAATATTTATTTTTCTCATAATTTATTTTTTAGGCAATATTTTTGTGTTAAATATAAAGTGAATTTCTTTGATTTATTAACGCTTTTAAAAGATTTTTATTTTTATAAATTATAATTATTAATTTTGCAATCTGTTTTGTTTTACTTTTTAATCCGATTAATTCATAAACTTAAAAGACAGTACCCCGAATTAATATTTTAAATAAGTAATTTTCAAAAAGTAAAAATATAAAAATTGTATTGATTTGATATTCCAGAATAAAAGAAAAATTATTAATGATCCTGTTTTTGGGTTTATAACAATACCAAATGAACTAATATTTGACATTATTGAACACCCATATTTTCAGCGATTAAGAAGAATAAAACAACTTGGATTGAGTTATCTTGTTTATCCGGGTGCTTTACATACTCGTTTTAACCATTCAATAGGGACTATTCATTTAATGAAACAAGCTGTTGATAGTCTCAGAATTAAAGGCCATGATATTTCTGATGATGAAGAAAATGCTGTGGTAATGGCTATACTTCTTCACGATATAGGTCATTGTCCGTATTCTCATACTCTTGAGAATTTCTTTATCAAAGATATGACTCACGAAGACCTTACTAATATTTTTATTGATAAGTTAAATGTTCATTATAATGGTGCACTTACACTTGCCGGGGATATTTATAAAAATGTTTACAATAAAAAATTTTTACATAAACTGGTTTCAGGTCAACTTGACCTTGACAGACTTGATTATTTAAAGCGCGACAGTTTTTATACAGGTGTAGCTGAAGGCGCTATTAATTGCGATAGAATTATTAAAATGCTTGATGTTGTTGATGATAATATTGTTGTAGAAGCTAAAGGAATTTATTCTATTGAAAATTTTATTGTAGCGCGTCGTTTAATGTATTGGCAAGTATATTTGCATAAAACTGTACTTTCAGCTGAAAATATGTTAATTAATATTTTAAAACGGGCTAAATATCTTGCTAAAAACAATTTTAATTTATTCGCTACTCCTGCATTAAAATTATTTCTTGTTAACGATATTACTAAATCTGATTTTATTAATAATGATAAACTTATTGACAATTTTGCTTTGTTAGACGATTATGATATTTATACATCAATAAAAGTATGGTGTAATTCTACAGATAAGGTTTTATCAATACTTTCAAGAAATTTGGTTAACAGAAAATTGTTCAGAACAGAAATTAGGGATTTTGTTTTTGATTCAGAATATATCAGTAATATTAAAAAGAAAGTAAAACAAGAGTATAAAATAAACGATTTCGATGCAGATTTTTTTGTGTTTACCGATGAAGTAAAAAACAGCGCTTACAATCCTAAAACTGATAAAATAAATATTTTATATAAAACAGGAGAGGTAGTAGATGTTAGTGAAGCTTCTGATCAGTTAAATGTTTCAGTACTTTCAAAAACAGTAAGGAAGTATTTTTTGTGTTATCCAAAGTTAATTGCACAATAATTTTTATTTTTGTATAAATTATAAGATTATGAAATTTACAGCAAAACAAATAGCGGAATTATTGAATGGCGAAGTTATTGGTGATTCTAACATTGCTATTGATGATATTTCAAAAATAGAAAAAGGGGAACCCGGTACAATGAGTTTTTTGGCAAACCCAAAATATTCTCATTATCTTTATACTACCAGAGCCTCTATTGTATTGGTAAATAAAAATTTAATGCCTAATAAATCTGTTTCTACCACCTTGATAAAAGTTGAAGATGCATATACTGCTTTTTCTAAATTATTAGAAATTTATAATGAAATTAAATCAGATAAATCAGGTATTTCAAAAACTGTTGCTATTGGCAAAAATGTAAAATTAGGAAAGAATTTATTTATTGGAGATTTTGTATATATTGGTGACAATGTGGTTATTGAAGATAATGTAAAAATTTATCCTCAGGTGTATATTGATGATAATACTGTGATAAAATCAGGTACAATTTTGTTTTCAGGAGTAAAAATATATTCTAATAATATTATTGGAAAAGATTGTATTTTACATGCAGGCGTAATAATAGGTGCTGATGGTTTTGGGTTTGCTCTGCAAAAAGACCATACTTATAAAAAAGTATCTCAGATAGGCAATGTAGTGATTGAGGATAATGTTGAGATAGGAGCAAATACTACTATTGACAGAGCAACCTTAGGCTCAACAATAATAAGAAAAGGCGTAAAATTAGACAATTTAATACAGGTAGCTCATAATGTAGAAATAGGTGAAAATACTGTTATTGCCGCACAAACAGGTATATCAGGCTCTTCAAAGATTGGGAAAAATTGTATGATTGGCGGACAGGTTGGGATTGCAGGACATATTACTATTGCTGATAATGTATCTATTGGTGCTCAATCAGGTATTGCCTCAAGTATTAAAAAAGAAGGTACTATATTTTTAGGGACCCCTGCTATTGAAGCAGGTAAATTTAAGCGTTCTTCTATTCTTTTTAAAAATTTTGTAGATATAGAAAAAAGAATTAGAAATCTTGAAAAAAAATAATTTGGTGAAATTAAAAATTTACCGATTATTTTTAAAATTATTAATAAAGAAAATTATATTTGCAAATAATATTTTAATAATTTGTATTATTATTTATTATGATAGAAAAGCAGAAAACAATACATAAACCCATAAGTGTAAAAGGCTTAGGATTACATAGCGGAAAAGATGTTACTTTAACGTTTAAACCTGCTTCCGAAAATTTCGGTATTAAATTTAAAAGAGTAGATGTTGAAGACAGCATGTTCATTAAAGCTGATGTTGATAATGTTGTTGACACATCAAGAGGGACAACTCTTGAATATCACGGAGTGAGAGTTAGTACTGTTGAGCATGTCTTGTCTGCTATTGCAGGCTTAGGCATCGATAATATTCTTATTGAACTGGACTCTTCTGAAACACCTATTTTAGATGGAAGCTCAAAATATTTTGTTGAGGCTTTAATTAAAGCAGGCATAGTTGAACAAAATGTTAATAAAGTATATTATAAAATAAAGAAAAATATTAGATATTTTAATCCTGATAATAATATTGAAATATTAGCATTACCTTGTGATGATTTTAGAGTTTCAGTTATGATTGATTTCAATTCTGATGTTATAAATACTCAATTTGCTGTTTTAGATGATATTAAAGATTATAAAGATAATATTGCTCCTTGCAGAACTTTTGTCTTCCTCCATGAATTAGAATACCTTATTAATAATAATCTTATTAAAGGAGGCGATTATAATAATGCTATTGTTTTTGTTGATAAAATTATCTCTCAGGAAGAATTAGACAGATTAGCTGTGTTTTTTAATAAACCTAAAGTTGAGGTTTTAGTGCAGGGGATTTTAAATAATGTTGAATTAAATTTTGCTAATGAACCTGCACGTCATAAGCTTCTTGATGTTGTTGGAGATTTATCATTAGTGGGAATGCCAATAAAAGGTCAAATAATAGCAAAAAAACCCGGGCATTTTTCTAATGTTGAATTTGCAAAACTTATTAAAAATTACATTATTAATGAAAAAAAAATTAGTAATATACCTCAGTATGATTTAAAAGAAAAACCTTTGTATGATATTAATCAGATAAAAAATATATTACCTCACAGGCCTCCATTTTTATTAGTTGACAAAATTCTTAAAATGTCAAAAACTAATGTTGTTGGACTGAAAAATGTAACTATGAATGAGCCTTTTTTTATAGGACATTTTCCTGATGAACCTATTATGCCTGGTGTTTTACAGATAGAGGCAATGGCGCAGACAGGTGGTATTTTATTATTAAGTCAAGTGCCTGACCCTGAAAATTATACTACTCTTTTTTTGAAAATTGATGATGTTAAATTCAGAAAAAAAGTTATCCCCGGTGATACCGTGATATTTAATTTAGATTTAGTAGAGCCCATTAGGCGTGGTATTTGTCATATGAAAGGTACTGCATATGTAGAATATAATGTTGTAATGGAAGCTACAATGTTAGCTCAAATAGTAAAAAATAAAAAATAATTTTAAATAATGAATCAACCCTTAGCATATGTAAACCCGGAAGCAAAAGTTGCTGATAATGTTGTTATTGAGCCTTTTGCTGCTATTGATAAAGATGTAATAATTGATGAAGGAACATGGATAGGCTCTAATGTTACTATAATGAGAGGTGCTCGTATAGGTAAAAATTGTAAAATTTTTCCTGGCTCTGTAATTTCGGCTATACCACAGGATCTTAAATTCAAAGGTGAATACACTACTGTTCATATTGGTGATAATACTACTATTCGGGAATTTGTTACTATTAACAGAGGTACAATAGCAAGCAATAAAACAGTTATAGGGAAAAACTGTTTATTAATGGCTTATGTTCATATCGCTCACGACTGTGTTATTGGCGATAATTGTATTATTGCAAATACAACGTCTTTGGCAGGACATATTACTGTTGGTGACTGGGCTATTATTGGAGGGCTTTCAGGCGTACATCAATTTGTTAATATTGGTGCCCATGTTATGATATCCGGTGGCTCTTTGATTAGAAAAGATGTGCCTCCTTTTACTAAAGCTGCCAGAGAACCTTTGGCTTATGTTGGTGTTAATTCAATAGGTCTTAGAAGAAGAGGGTTTACTTCTGAACAAATTACTAATATTCAGGATATTTATAGAATTCTTTTCCTTAGAGGGCGTAATGTTACTCAGGCTGTTGCTTATATTGAAGCAAATATTCCTGCTACTAAAGAACGTGATATTATCCTCTCATTTATTAATCAAAAAAGTGATAGAGGTCTTATGAAAGGCTATTCTAAATTTTAATTTTTCTTTGTTTTTTGAAAGAAACGAACTATTAGAAATCCCCTTAATAATATTTTTATGATAAGGAGCATTATTAATTTGTGATGTTTGTTAAAATTTGTACTTTTGCATTTTAAAATAAATTTATTAAACAAATAATATGGCAAGTACATCAGATTTTAAAAATGGATTATGTATAGAGTTCAATAACGGATTATACACAATAGTTGAATTTCAGCATGTAAAACCAGGAAAAGGCCCTGCTTTTGTTAGAACAAAATTAAAAAATTTATCAACAGGAAAAGTTATACCAAATACTTTTACTGCAGGCGCTAAAGTTACTACAGCAAGAGTGGAACGACGACAATATCAATATATCTATAAAGATGATATGGGGTATAATTTTATGAATACAGAAACTTTTGAACAAATTTCATTACAGGAAGACCTTATTAATGCTCCTTCGTTGTTAAAAGAAGGACAAGAAGTTGAAATTTTATTCCATGCTGATACAGAAACACCTTTATCATGTGATTTGCCTCCGTTTGTTGTATTAGAAGTTACTTATACTGAACCTGGTGAAAAAGGAAATACTGCTACTAATGCTTTAAAAGATTGCGAAGTAGAAACAGGTGCTCATATTAGAATTCCTTTATTTATTGGTATTGGCGAAAAAATTAAAATTGACACTCGTACTTCAACATATTCAGAAAGAGTAAAATAAAATATAGAAATTAAATAATTATTTATGCTTTTAAAAAATGCTTATACTTTAAAAGATATTGCAGAAATTTTAAACTCTGATTTTCTTGGAGACCCTGATTCTTTAATTAAAGGTATAAATGAAATTCATATGGTTGAAAATGGTGATTTAACATTTGTTGACCATCCGAAATATTACAGAAAAGTTCTTAATTCAAAAGCTACTACTATTATTATTAATAAAAAGGTCGAATGTCCTAAAGGAAAAAATTTGATATTTTCTGATGACCCTTTTAAAGATTATGTTTTACTTGTTAAAAAGTTTTTTCCATTTAAAAAAGCCGAATCTTTAATTTCTGACTCAAGTTTTATTGGTGAGGGTACAATTTTACAACCTAATGTTTTTGTTGGTAATAATGTTGTAATTGGCAAAAATTGTCTCATACATTCAAATGTAAGTATATACGATGGAACTATTATTGGCGATAATGTGATAATTCATTCAAATTCTGTTTTAGGATCAGATGCTTATTATTTCCAAAAAAAAGACGGGAATTACAGAAAATTAGAATCTTGTGGCAGAGTTGTTATAGGCAGTAATGTTGAAATTGGCTCTTTGTGTTCCATTGATAGGGGTGTTTCAGGAGATACTATAATAGATGAAGGTTCAAAACTTGATAATCATGTTCAGGTAGGTCATGATACACAAATCGGGAAAAAATGCTTAATAGGATGTCATACTGCTATTGCAGGAGTTACTAAGATTGAGGATGAAGTATTGATATGGGGTAAAGTAGCTATTGATAAAGACCTGGTTATTGAAAAAGGAGCTGTTGTACTTGCAACATCTGCTGTTGATAAATCTCTTAAAGGTAATGGCAAAGTGTATTTTGGCGTGCCTGCCGACGAAGCTATGAAAAAATGGAAAGAATTGGCTTTGTTAAGAAAATTACCTGAAATATTTGAACGTTTTAATAATGAATGAATAATATCTTCAGTCAGTAACTTCAATATTTGTTTCTGATATTTTTTTATGGTGATATATGTCTATTGCAACAATAATGGCAGTAAGCCCCCAGAAAGGAACAGAAGCCTTATCAGTATCAAGAAAATTGTTTAAAAATCCATGTGAATAGTAAGTAATTAAACTTAATATTACAATAAGTGTTAAGAGTTTTATTTCTTTATTTTTCGTCTCTATGATTATGCGTAAAGCTGTATAAATAGTGCAAATAATAATAGCAAAAACTGCTAACATTCCAATAAATCCTTCTTCTGCAAGAGGTCCTAAATATTCGCTGTGAGCATTGCCTTTGTTGCCTGCGTTAGTGCTGATAATTGTCTTTTCTTTTGATTGCTGAAAAGGTGCGTATTCAAATTGATAAGTGCCGGGCCCCCAACCCAAGAAAGGCTTCTCTTTGAACATTCTTATTGCTGATTGCCATCTGTTTATCCTTTCAAGATTTGATGCGTCTGATGAGATATTTGAAATGGATTCTATATGTTCTATAAAGTTTGTAGATGAATCTTGTTTGTTTTTTTCAAGTTTATCAAGAATTTCAAATTTAAATGAGAAAAATATTGCTGTAATTATTATAATTGTCGTTAATATCCATCTAAATTTTATTTTAAAAACTATAAATAGATAAACAATAAAAGCAAATATTAAACTTATCCAAGCAGCTCTACTGAATGATAATATTATTGCAACTATTAATATTGAAAAAACTATAAAAGATATTATTCTTAAGTTTTTATTGTAATGTTTATCAAAGCTAAGTCCGAAAAATATTGGAATAAACAATGATATTGCTGCTCCATAAGCAGTATGGTCATTATAAAAAGGAGTCATAACCCAATGGGCAGGCTCTTCTAAAAATCCATATTTTGAATGGTTTATTATAGTGTAACCTATAACTATCAATAAAGGTAAGGTGTATAACCAGAAAAATTTTCTGATGTTTTTTTTATCTTTAAATATTTGTGTGCCAATAAAATAAAATGGTACAATAAACCAAAGTCGTGAAATTATAAATTTAAACGATACTATAGGAAGCTGACTGGTGATAGATGTTATAAACATCCAAAACAAATATAAAAATATTGAAATACTAATAGGATGCTTTAAAACTTTATAATCAAGTTTATTATCATAAAATAATTTAAAAATAAAGATTACTAACACCCCAAACATTAAAGGTTCTGTTGGGAGTGATATACTGTAACCCATATAAATATCTTTGACATTTATTGCTAATGGGGTGAGAAATGTAATTAATAATATTAGTTTGTCGAGAGAAAAGATGTAAATTAATAAAACAATAATAGCTACAGGTATTGTTGCTGCCCAATAAAATTCGTTTGCAATTAAAACAGTATTAATTGCAATAAAGGCAAAGACAATACCATATACCCACTTAATTTTATTTTTTTCTGTCAAGGTTTATCGTGTTATAAATTATTAGAATGCTTATTTTTTAATCTTCAATAATTTTCTTTTTGTTTTCAATAATGAAAATTGTTATTATCGTAAAAAATAATACTGCTAATGCTGTTAAAGCAAGAATTATAAATCTATTAGGAGAACATTTTTTATCTGCTACATAAGGTGGCGTAACAATATTTGTATATGTAAATTCTTTGTTTACATCTTTATATGCTAAATCATATTGATTTTGAATTACTGAGTATTCTCTAAGTAGATCGTATAGTCTTGTATTATTAACAATAAATTCTCCACCTTTTATCTCAATATTCTTTTTTAATTTAAGCACTTCTCTTTTATTAATTTGTGCTACGTTATTGCCATCAACAGTACCTAAAAATCCTCTTGCTACTTCTCTGGATTGATTGCCATAATCAATAATGCCATATTTTGTTCTAAGAGTATAAAGATTTTTTTCTACAGAATTAATCTCATTTTTTTTCATCTCAAGAGTTTTTCTAAGAACATCTAAAACTTCCTTAGATTTTTCTCTATGTATACGTCTGATTTTTAAGTTATAAAAATCTATAATTGAATTAACAATATTATAAGCTATTAAAGGATCTGTATCTAAAACTTCTATTTCAACTGATTCGTATTGAGTTTTTTTGATGATAATATTTTTACTGTATTTATATAATATCGAAGAATAATAATGTTTGTAATTTTTATCGATTTTATAATGCTTGTCTAAATGATATTTATTAATTATGCTATCTTTAATGTCCCTGGAATTAAGCCATTGAAGCATTTGTTCAGTTTCATTCTCATCTGAATATGGAGAAATGTTTGACGGGTAAATAATTGCTATTGATTTAAATTTAGGCTTAATAAAAAACGGGCTGGAAAAAATAGCTGCTAAAACTAATGAAACAGCTAAAGTAATAATTATATGTTTTTTCCATTTAAAAATGACTTTTATCAGATTAGAACTATTAAATAAATTGTCCATTTTATTATTGTTATTAGAAGTGTTTAAATTTATTTTTTTTTCCGTATTATTTATATTTGATTTAACACTATTTTTTTCTGTGTTATTATTATTAGTATTATTTTCTGTATTATTATTTTTTTTTATGTTATTAATATTATTACCAATGTCATTATCAATTTTGTTATTGTTTTCAGAGTTAATGTTTTTTTGTGAATTATTAAAAATAATTTCGTTTTTGTCACTTTTTAAAATATTATCAGGTTTTAAGGAAGTTTTAACATTTTTTGTAATATTAAAAAGAGAAATATCTTCAATAATAATTAAAACTATTATAGTAATAAAAATGCTGGAAAGAAAAGATATAAGAATAATTATCCAGCGTATAGGGTATGATTTTCTTTCAGCTTTAAAAGCACTGTTAACAATAAATTTTTGTGGGAGAAAATTTTCAGCATCAATTTTTGCCTCTTCATATTTATTTTTAACAGCACTTAATTGTTTTTTATCGTGTTCCAGAGCATCTCTTAATGAAACATAGGGACCACCATATTTTGCGAGAATTTTAAGTTTAGCTTCAAGTCTGCTAATACCTGGTTTATTACCTTTTGCCAACTCCATAGCCATTTGACGGTTAATCATCTCAACTTGTGATTCATAATCGTGAACGCCTAATTTTCGTAATGTTGTCAAAGAATCTTCTTTTACCTGAATCTCTGTTTTTAACTTATTGTATTCTGCTTCTACAATTTTGAACCCTTTTAATGCTCTTTCTTTTTGTATCTGATTTTTTACATAATCAAGAGATTCTGCAATATAGTTAGCAATATTAGCTGCCATTTGTGGATCTTTGTCATACACGGTTATTTCTACAGCCATGTATTTTGTCCTGTTAAATTTTATGTTGTTTTTATATTCTTTATAAAGTTTAGTATACTTATATTTTAAAGTTGTATCAATTTTGTAATGTTTCATTAAATCAAATTTGCGAATAACTCTATTGCGTATTTTATTTGAATTTAATATTTGAAGCATCTGTTCTGTCTGTTCATCTTCACCAAAACCTAATATATCCTCTTTTGAATTTACATTTTCATTTAACAATGCTTTTGAAATAGAGTTTGTAGATACAGGATACATTATTACTGTAGACTTGTATTTTGGTGTGATAAAATATGGTGATGAAAAAATTATTGATGTCAATATTGATACAAGAGACACAATAAATAAAATTTTACGCCATTTATACAGAAACAATAATAATTTTAAGGAATTGAAATTTTGGTTAAGATTATTTTTATTAATCATATTTTATCGAATGTTTAAAATTCAAAAATATAAAAATTTTTTTTACAAACAACTTATATTTTATATAAGATTATACTTCTTCTTTCTCAGTAATAATTTTTAATAATGATTTTATACTAAAAAGCCTTAGTAATGATGCTAATAATAAAGAGGCAGCAATCATTATTGTGAAATTTAATTTCCAGTCAAAATTTAATTGTTTTGAGAATATGTTTATTACAATTACCCCACTAACAAATAATAAAATTTTTATTAAGAGGTTATAATTGATTTTAAATTTAAAGATATACTGTGCAAAAATAATTTGAGCAACAGCTGTAATATATTGAGCAGATATACTTGCATAAGCAGAGCCTAATGCCATTAATTTTGGTATTAATATAAGATTTAAGATAATGCTAAGTATCATGCCTGAACCTGCTATAATATTAAGAGCTTTTAGACTTCCGTTGGCAGTTAGTAGAGTGCCAAAAATATATGTCGAAGCAATAGGAATAAATCCAAATATTAAAATTTTAAATACTGCTGCTGATTCTGCAATATGTTCTTTATATAATAAATCAATAATATTGTAACTATAAAAACTTAAACCAAATGAAACTATAACTGCTCCTGTGATTAGTATTGTTGTGGATAATTTTACTATTTTATCTACTGATTCATTATGCTTTATCATTTTTGAAAATATTGGCAAAAGCAATACTGAAAACAGATAGGCTATCATATTTGAAGCATCAAGAATACGAAATGCTGAAGCATAAATTCCTGCCTGCTGATCTCTTATTGAGGCACCTAATATTTTTTTTATTAAAATAGGATCTATCCTGTTATAAAATGTCATTAATAATACTAATAAGGCATAAGGAAAACTTTCTTTTAAAATTTTTAATGAGAATTTTTTATCCCAGATTATTTTCTCAAATTTTGATTTTTTTATTACAATAATTGAACCTATTAATGCTGTTATAATATATGCAATTGTCTGAGAATAAACAAACCACTCTATTTTAAAACTGCCTTTAATAAGATTTCCCCACAATAAAACACCACATATTATTATCATTAATACTCTGTCTAAAACAGACATTATACTCTCTGTTGTCAGTAATAATAATCCTGCAATATTTGACCTTAAATATAATATGAATGAAAGTAAAAATTGATTAATACATAAAAAACCTAAGATTTGTACTTGGCGTTGTTCATAACCGAATATCGATAAAAAAAATACAAAAGTAATTATTGAATATACTGCACCAAGAATTATTTTTACAGGTACAAGCCTCTGAAAATTATCTTTTAACAGATGAGAATTTCGTGCAATATTTCTGTTGTTATAATTAGTTATTCCCAGATCGAGGATAATATTGAAGAGAAATGAAAAATTAAATATTACAAAATAAAATCCAAAATCTTTTGCGCCAACAATATTTTGTACTGTCCTGTCTATACCTAATACCCAAAATGGTTTTATTAATAAATTTAAGGTTAAAATTAGTATTAAACTTTTTAGAAATTTCTTTTGCATTTAATAATATTATAGATAAAAACATTAAAACTCAAAAAATATATTTTATTGTATTTGAACACATAAAAAATTTATTTCTGTTTCTTATTTTTCAGAGCATAAAAAATCTATTATAGAAATTTTAACAGAAAAATTTTAAATAAAGTAATTTTTGAAATCCTTTTTTAATACAAGTCATAATAAAATTTACGATATTTGCTGCAAATATAAAATTTTACTTTAAATAAATAGATATTCTTATTTTGGAAATAGTTGTAAATACTCGTTTATTAATTAAAAATAAGCTCGAAGGAATAGGTTGGTTTTCGTATGAAACTTTAAAAAGAATTACTAATCAGCATAAGGAGCATCATTTTATTTTTCTTTTTGACAGATATTTTGATGAGGAATTTATTTTTTCTGAAAATATAACTCCTATAGTTTTATCTCCACAAGCCAGACACCCATTTTTATATTATATTTGGTTTGAGTATTCTGTAAATAGTATTTTAAAAAAATTAAAACCTGATTTGTTTTTATCTCCTGATGGATATTTATCACTTTCTTCTAAAGTTAAGTCGCTTGCAGTTTTTCATGATTTAAATTTTGAACATTATCCTAAAGACCTGCCTTGGCTTGAAAGAAAATATTACAGGTATTATTTCCCTAAATTTGCTAAAAAAGCTTGTCGTATTGCCACTGTTTCGGAATATTCTAAAAACGATATTAATAAATTATATAACATCCCAAAATCAAAAATTGATGTTGTTTATAATGGTGCCAACGAAAAGTATACTCCCTTACAGGAAAATGAAAAAATTGAAACTCGGGAAAAATATTCCGGCTCAAAAGAATATTTTCTTTTTGTAGGTGCTTTGCATCCAAGAAAAAATCTTACTAATCTTTTTAAAGCATTCGATGATTTTAAGAGAAATTATTCTTCTGATACTAAATTATTAATTGTAGGCAATAAAAAATGGTGGACTTATGAAATAAGAAAGACCTATGAAAATATGCAATTTAAAGATGATGTAATTTTTTGCGGACGATTATCAACAGAGGATTTACATAAAGTAATTGCATCTGCACTAGCATTAACATATGTTTCGTATTTCGAAGGTTTTGGCATTCCTGTTGTTGAGGCTTTTTATTGTAATACTCCTGTTATTACATCTAATGTAACATCATTGCCCGAAATTGCAGGTGATGCTGCTTTGATAGTTGACCCTTTTTCTGTTAGTCAAATTTCTGATGCTATGATGAAAATTGCTAAAGATGAAAATTTACGATCTAATCTTATTAGTAAATCTAATATCAGAAAAAAAGAATTTTCCTGGCAAAAGTCATCTGAAAAACTTTGGGCATCTATTGAGAAATGTTTTTAAACGGAAATTTTTATTTTGAGCTAAGGATATTAAATGTTTTTGCAATTAATAAAAAAAACAGATTTATTATTTCATTTTCTTCCTTTTCAACAAATAAGGCAATAAAATTTGTTCAAAGCCTTTGTTAATGTCAGCTTCCACAAAGTCTATTTTTTGATTACCACATCTTAATTTAAGCTCATCAACAAATTTTTTAATTGATTTTTTATATTGTTTTCTTATTTCAACAGGATTAAGCTTAATAATTTCACCGCTTTCTAAATCAATAAATTTCGAAGGTCTGTTTTTATAATCAAAATCAATTTCTTTTTGTTTATCTATCACATGAAATAAAATAATCTCGTGTTTGTTATGTTTTAGATGTTGCAAAGCAGAAAACAGCTCGTCAGTATTTTTGTTAGTATCAAACATATCGCTGAAAATAATTACCAAAGAACGTTTGTGTATTCTTTCTGCTATTTGATGTAAAGCTTCTGTGGCAAAGGTTCTTTTATGTCTGGTTTTATCAATAGGTATTAAAAGTTCTTCCAGAATTTGAAATAAATATCTTTGATGAACAGAATTTGATTTTGTGTCAGTAAAATTTTCAATTTTATCTGAAAAAACGCTAAGTCCGAAAACATCGCGTTGTTTGCGTAATAAGTTTATTAATGCTGCTGCTGCATATATTGAAAAGGTGATTTTATTGGGATTATTAATGCTAATATTATTTTTTAAAGGGAAATACATTGACGAGGAATTGTCAATAATTATTTGACAACGCAAATTTGTCTCCTCTTCATAGCGTTTTACAAATAGTTTGTCAGTACGTCCGTATAATTTCCAGTCGATATTTTTTATTGACTCTCCTGTATTATATGAACGATGCTCAGCAAATTCCACAGAAAAACCATGAAAAGGGCTTTTGTGAAGACCTGTGATAAAACCTTCAACAATCTGATTTGCTATTAAATCTAAAGAAGAAAATTTTTGAAGTTTTTCCTGATCAATAGAATATTTCACTTTTTATTTTTAAAAATTAGCTTATCAGAAATTAGAAGAATTTCTGATAAGCTTTAATTATTATATCCCTGCAAAGGAATTATAAAATTTCTTCAAGTTTTGCAGCTAATGCGGATTTTGCAATAACCCCAACATGTTTGTCGACAATTTCGCCATTTTTAAAGAATAATAATGTGGGTATGTTTCTTATTCTGAATTTAGCTGTAATGCCATTGTTATTATCACAATCTACTTTCCCAAACGCTACTTGCCCATTATACTCTTCGCTAAGTTCGTCAACAATAGGGCTTATCATTTTGCATGGGCCACACCATTGAGCCCAAAAATCTAATACTATAGGTTTTTCTGATTTTAATACTAATTCTTCAAAGTTTGAATCTGTTATTTCTAATACCATAACTTTTAAATTTTTTTTGTTTTCAAAAATAAATATTTTATTTAAGATTATATTTTAATGACTTAATTTTTTTTATTTCTTTAATAACATTTATGCAATTAACTTTAAATTTTGAATTGTTCAATTCGGCAGATAAATTATCTATGTTATCATATACATTAAAGTTAATATTACAATTTCCTGGATTGTCAGCAAAAATCTTTTTTGTTTTCTCAATAATATCATCATTAATATCTGATAATTGAATAAACAAATTAATATTTTTAATTTTGTTGTTAATAGCTTCACTTAAGAGATTCATTTCAACAATTTTAATAGAGAATTGATCACTGTTATAATATTTATTTCTGATTTGTACTTTTATTAATAAAAGCATTCCTTCAACAAGAAAATGTTTAAATTTAAGATAGTCTTCCGAAAAAACTGCTAATTGTGTTGAATCTTTAAGGTCTTCAATAGTGAAACTGGCATATTGATCTCCTCTTTTGGTATATTTATGCGAAACTTTTGTAACAATACATGCAAAGCTTAAGTATTTGTTTAAATATTTTTCAAGATTATCATTTAAATTTGTAATAGAAGAGTTACACAAATATTTTATTTCATCTTTATAACTATCAAGGGGATGACCAGAAATATAAAAGCCAGAAACTTCTTTTTCTTTTTTAAGTTTTTCTAATTCCGACCAAGGTTCGCAATCCGGAAAACTTAATTTTTCTGCTTCTATACTTTCTGTTTCGCCAAATAAAGATTGTTGTTGAGAATTTAACTGATTTTGGTAATTATTAGAATATTTAACAACTTTTTCTAAAAAAGTTTCATTTTTATTGTCTAAAGCAAAATATTGAGCTCTGTGAGGGCCGAAGTTATCAAATGCACCTGCATATGCAAGAGCCTCCAAAGCTCTTTTGTTTACTGTTCTGAGAACAACACGTTTTGTTAAATCAAAAATGTCCTTAAAATAACCGTTTTTATTTCTTTCGTTTATTATTTCTTTTACAGCAGTATTGCCTACGCCTTTTATAGCAGCTAATCCGAATCGTATTTCTCCTTTTTTATTTACAGTAAAATTAATATAACTTTCGTTGATATCAGGTCCCAAAACAGGAATATTTTGTTTTTGGCATTCATCAATAAAAGAAGATATTTTTTTAATGTCTTTAAGATTTCTGCTAAGCACAGCAGCCATAAATTCAGCGGGATAATGTGCTTTTAAATATGCCATACGGTACGAAACAAAAGCATAACAAGTGGAATGAGATTTGTTAAAAGCATATTCAGCAAAGGCTATCCAGTCTTTCCATACTTTTTTATAAATTTTTTCTTCAATTCCGTTTTTTTTACATCCGTTATAGAATTTTTTTTCAACAGGAGGTAACTTATCTTTTAATTTTTTTCCGATAATTTTTCTCAGAGTATCTGCTTCACCTCTTGTAAACCCGGCCATAATCCTTGAAAGCTGCATTACCTGTTCCTGATAAATGGTAATACCAAAAGTGCTTTTTAAGGTATCTTCCATTATTGGATGATCGTATTCCACTTTTTCTTTACCATATTTTCTTTTTATATAAGAAGGGATATATCCCATAGGTCCCGGGCGATACAGGGCATTCATGGCAATAAGGTCTTCTATTTTATTTGGCTTAAGCTCTTTAAGATAATTTCTCATTCCATCCGACTCAAACTGGAAAACACCTTTTGTATCTCCATTTGAATATAGCTCGAAAGTTTTTTTATCGTCAAAAGGAATGTTTTCAATGTCAATATCAATACCTTTTGAAATTTTTACATTCTCGACAGCATCTTTAATAATAGATAAAGTTTTAAGACCAAGGAAGTCCATTTTCAGCATACCAACATCTTCAACTTTTTTACCCGGATATTGTGTTACTAAAAGGTCTGTTTCTTTTGAAGTGCAAATAGGAATATGCTCAGTTAAATCGTCTTTTCCAATAATTACTCCGCAAGCATGTATTCCTGTATGTCTTACTGACCCTTCTAATGCTTCTGCGTATTTAAGTGTTTCTCTTATTAATTTGTTTTTTGAATTTTTTTCTTTAAGTAAGTCAGGAGAGGCTTCATAAGCTTTTTTAAAAGTATTAATTTTAACAGAATCAGGTACTAATTTAGCAAGTCTGTTAGCTTCCGAAAGAGGTAATTTTTCAACTCTTGCAACATCTCTTATAGCCATTTTAGTAGCCATTGTTCCAAAAGTAATTATTTGGGCAACACGATTTTTTCCGTATTTATCTACAACCCAATGCAATACTTTATCTCTGCCATCTTCGTCAAAGTCAATATCAATATCAGGCATTGAAATTCTATCAGGGTTTAAAAACCTCTCAAACAGTAAGTCATATTTTATTGGGTCAACATCTGTAATTCCAAGGCAGTAGGCAACAACAGAACCTGCAGCAGACCCACGTCCAGGTCCTACGGAAACACCCATATTTTTTGCTGCATTTATAAAATCCTGAACAATTAAAAAATAACCGGGGAAACCCATCTTCTTTATTGTGGATAATTCAAAGTCTATTCTTTGTTTTATTTTTTCGTCAATTTCAATATATCTTTTTTTGGCTCCGTCATAAGTTTGATAACGTAAATAATCATAAGCATTTTCAAAGTCTTTAGGTATATTAAATTCAGGTAAAATATGCGAGTGTTTGATATCATATTCTTCTACTTTGTCAACAATTTCATTTGTGTTGTTAATTGCCTCGGGAATATCAGAGAAAAGTTCATTCATTTCTTCTTGAGTTTTAAAAAACTCCTGTTTTGTATATCTCATCCTTGTAGGATCATCAAGGTCTTTACCTGTATTAAGACATATTAACCTGTCGTGTGCTTCTGCATCTTCGGCATTAATAAAATGACAATCATTAGTAGCTATAACTTTTACTCCTGTTTTTTTTGATAATTTTATAAATGCATTGTTAACGATTTCTTGTTTATCAAAAACATCAGCATTTTTAACCGGGTCATCAGTTTTATGACGCATCATTTCAAGATAAAAATCATCTTGAAAAACATTTTTATATTCCAAAATTAGTTTTTCGGCTTTTTCTATATCACCGTTAAGTATTGCACGTGGTATCTCCCCTGCGAGACATGCAGTGGAGATTATCAAACCTTCGTGATGTTTAAATAATAAATCTTTGTCAATTCTTGGTTTATAATAAAATCCTTCTGTATATGCTTTTGATGCTAATTTAATAAGATTATGATAGCCTTTAAGATTTTTTGCCAGAATAATTAAATGATTGCTTTTTTTGTCAGCAGATTCTGTTTTGTCGAATCTTGTTCTGTTAGCCACATATACTTCACATCCAATAATTGGTTTAATTTCTTGCTTTTTTGCTTCATCAAAGAAATTTTTTACTCCAAACATATTCCCATGGTCAGTGATGGCAATAGCGCGCATATTATCTTGCTTTGCTTTTTTTATCAATTTTTTGATATCTGAAGCTCCATCTAATATCGAATATTGTGTATGTACGTGTAAATGAGTGAAATTAATAATTTCTTTTTCCGGATTTTCCATTATTTATTTTTTATGTAAAAATATATAAAAAGAGATATATATTTTGTTTTGTTAATAAATAAAAAAAATAAAATTATTATTATTTATTTCTCATTGATTATAAAATTTGTTTGGAAATTTTATAGTGTTAATAATTTTTTTTGAAAGATTTTTTTTATATAATAATTTAATTTTTGAATAAAATTAAAGAAAATAGATGTTTATGAGAAATAATTTAATATTTTTTTAAAAAAAATGTAAAAAAATCTAAAAATTTATTTCTTATTTCTTTTGATTCTCATAAAAATAGATGAATTTTGCAGCTCAAAAAAATATTAATAAATAAATAATAAAAATTATGCCAGCAAGAATTAGATTACAAAGATTTGGAAGAAAGGGAAGACCTTTCTACCATATAGTAATTGCGGATGGTCGTGCACCTCGAGACGGAAAATTTATTGAGACTATAGGTACATACAATCCTATTACTAACCCAGCAGAAATTAAATTAGATACTGATAAAGCTTTGCAATGGTTGCAAAACGGAGCACAGCCTTCTGATACTGTTAGAGCTATCCTTACTTATAAAGGAGTAATGTACAAAAATCATTTACTCAAAGGTGTAGCAAAAGGTGCTTTAACATTAGAGCAAGCAGAAGCTAAATTTCAAGTTTGGTTAAAAGAAAAAGAAGCTAAAATTGAAAACAAAGCTAAAAATTATGAACTTAGCAAAAAAGAGGAGATGAAAAAACGTCTCGATGCTGAAAAGAAAGTTAATGAAGAACGTTCTGAAGCTATTGCTAAGAAAAAAGCTGAAGAATTAGCTGCTAAAGAAGCTGAAATCAAAGCTAAAGCTGATGCAAAAGCAAAAGCTCTCGCTGAAGAACAAGCAAAAGCTGAACCTGAAACAAGAATGCCTGAGGAAAAACCTGAAGAAAAATCAGCTGAAAAAGCTGAATAATACAATATTTATTCTTTTTAAAAAAAGGCTAAAATTTGATAATTTTAGCCTTTTTTATTTTGTGCTGAATTATTTGCAAGAGTTAATTACAAATCAGCATTCACACCTACATATGTATTAATAAAACAATTAAAGAGTTTGATAATTTTATTTTCTCCAATCTTGTACAGCAGTAGCTTTTTTATTTAACCATTTATCAACTGCAATTGCAGCAATAGCGCCATCACCGGCAGCAATAGCAGCTTGTTTAGGATGAGTGCAGAGTAAATCACCAATTGCAAAAACTCCTTCTATCGATGTTTCCATATTGCTGTTTACATTAACACAACCTTTATCATCAACAGAAATTTGTCCCATTGTGTAATCGATAATTGGTTTATTCCCCTGCAAATAAATAAATACACCACTTACTTCAAGTTCTTTCTTAACATTTTCTTTCGATGAAATTAAAATACTTTCAAGTTTCAAATTACCTTGAATTTTTAAAGGTCTTGTCTCATTAAGTATTTCAACTTTTGGATTATTTTCAACTTTTTCAATTAATTCTTTTCTGGCTTTTAATTCTTTAAATTTATTTATCAGATAAACTTTTTTTGCATATTTTGTCAAGAAAAGTAATTCTTCCAGAGCTTCATCATTATTGCCAATTACAGCAACAACAGCATCTTTATAAAAAGCTCCGTCGCAAGTAGCACAATAACTAACTCCTCGTCCAATAAATCTTTTCTCACCTTCAATAGTATTTGAACGTCCCATTGAACCACTGGCAAGTATTACACTTCTAGCTTTATAAATACCGTCATTTGTGTAAATGGTTTTTATTTCATTATTGAGATCAACTCCAATAACTTTGTCGGAAATAAATTCAGCACCAAATGATTTTGCCTGTTCCTGAATGTTTTTCAAAAGGTCTATACCTTTTACATCAGGAACTCCAGGGAAGTTAGATATTTTTGAGGTTGCACCCAATGCTCCGCTTGTTATTCCCTTGTCAATAACAAGTGTAGATAAATTTGCACGAGAAGTGTACATTGAAGAAGTACTTCCTGCAGGGCCTCCTCCTATAACTATTACATCATATTCCTCTTTTGTTGCTTTCATTTTATTATTTAATTTTATTTTTTTATTGATTAGGTCTCTCTTGCAATTTTTATACCATTACTGAATTTTATACATCTAAACTTCTATATATGTTTATTTGTCAGGAAATTTAAAAAGATGACAAAAAATCATGCCTTTCTTAAAGTCTTTTAAGTGTTACAATAAGTCTTTTTAATAGAGGATATTAATTTTTTTTAAAAAATATTTGCATAGTTAAATAAATAGTGTTTATTTTGCGAGTAAATACTAACTAACAATTTTAAAATGTTAAGCGACAGACAACAACAAATAATTAACGAAGCCATTATATTAATTGATAAAAAAGGAATTCAGGGTTTGACAATTAAAAATCTTTCAAAAGCAATCGGAATTTCAGAACCCGGGATTTACAGACATTTTGAAAGCAAATTTCACATACTTGCTGAAATTCTTGATGAATTTAAAGATAATATTAATGAATTTAATCAAGAGTTGATGAAAAGCAATTTGAATTCATTAAAGAAAATAGGGAAAATTTATCAAACTCATTTTAATTTTTTCGTAAAAAATCCTGCAATAATTTCTGTAATATTTGCAGAAGAAATATTTAATAATGATAAAATATTGTATAACAAGATTAATGAAATACTTAAGGCAAATGAAGAGCTTATTTCACAAATTATAGAAGAAGGTCAAAATACAGGAGAAATAAAAAATGAAGTTGATAAAAAACAAATTGCACTAATAATAATGGGGTCATTAAGACTTCTTGTAAAAAAATGGAAACAAAATTCTTACTCTTTTGACCTTAAATTGGAAGGCAACAAATTACTGGAAACAATAAAAATATTAATAATAAAATAAACTATCATGAAAATTAATCAAGTATCAAAAACATCAGTAAAAAAAACAGTTCATAAAATAGAAACAAAACTAATATATGACAATAATTCTGCACAAGCATCACATTTAACATTGCAGCCAGGCGAAAGCTTAAAACCACATATTACTCCTGTAGATGTTTTTTTCTACATTTTAGAAGGAACACCCGAGATTATGGTTGGCGATGAAAAACAAGTGGTTGAACAGGATTGTTTGGTAGAAAGTCCAAAGGATATACCTCATTGCATTTATAACAATTCAGATAAGGTTGTGCGTGTATTGGTTGTGAAAGCACCAAAACCAACATCTAAAACTATTTTCTTGTAAAATTCCGGCATTATTTTAAACGGGTTTTATTTTGCAAAATAAAGTTAGTGAATATTAATTAACATATAAGAAACATATTAAAAATGGAAAAATTACTAAATAAATTATTAAATTATTCATGGGCTGTCATGATTGCTATTCTTGTTATCACAGTTTTGTTTTTCTTTAAGATGAAAGAAAATACAAGAATGGAAACTGATTTGGATAAGTATATGCCACAAAACAATCCCGCATTTATTTATAGCAATAAAGCCGAAGAGTGGTTTAATATTAATGATGGAATAATAATTGCCCTTGAAAACAAAAAAGGCATTTTTAATACAGAAACCCTCGACACTCTTAAGCAATTAACAAAAAGATTTCAGAAATTTAATGAGATTGATAAAGACGATGTAACTTCTTTATATACGGCAGATAATATTATCGGGACTGAAGATGGAATGGATGTAAAACCTTTTTATAAACGAGTTCCTAAATCAAAAGAAAAGTTACTGCAAATAAAAAAGAATGTTGAAAGCAACGAAATGATTTTTGGCAGATTAGTATCTTCTGATGAGACTGTTACAGTAATAGTTGCCGAAATTAAAGATGGGGTATTCTCTCAAAAATTCTATAAAAAAATATTAAAAGTTGCTAAAGCATCTGAGAATAAAGATATTAAAATTTATGTTGCAGGTCGCCCTATTGTTGAAGGCACAATGGCATTACTTGGTCCTGCAGATATGAAAAAGATGGTTCCTATTGTTTTATTGATAATCTTCCTTGTACTTTTAATTACATTAAGGAGTTTGAAAGGAACATTTATAACTCTGGGTGTAGTATTTTTTTCAACTATTTGGGCTTTTGGACTTATGGCTGCAGTAAATATCCCGATATATGCTGTTTCAACAATGATTCCGGTTATGCTTATCGCAATTGGTGTGGCGGATGGAATTCATCTTTACACACACCTTCATATATATATTAACAAACATCCCGATGCAACAAAAAAAGAAGCAACTCTTGATATGCTTAAAAATTTGTGGAAACCAGTTGTTATGACTTCTGTTACCACTGCTGTAGGTTTTATCTCTTTGCTTACTTCTCAGGTTTATCCCATTAAATATTTTGGAATATTTACTGCCTTTGGAGTAATGGTTGCAATGGTGTTCTCGTTGATCTTTTTACCGGCAGGTATTATGATTTTTGGTTTGCCTAAACCTCAAAAAATAAAAGCAAATAATAATGCTAAAGGAGGTCACTCATACTCAACACTTGCCAATAATTTTGCTACTGCTGTAATAAAGCATAAGTATGTTTCAATAATTGGAACTATTGCTATTATAATACTTTCAATTATAGGTATGCAAAAAGTCTGGATTAACTCAAGTTTTTTGGAAAAATTTGAAAAAAACAGCGATATTGTTAAGACAGATAAGTTTATTAATGAGCATTTTGGAGGAACAAGCACGCTTAATCTTATACTTGATGCAAACGGCAAAAAAGATGCATTTAAAGAACCAGCTGTGTTAAAATTGGTTGACAAGATGCAAAAAAATGTTGACAATAAACTTAAAGTTGTAGGAAACACTTTTTCTCTTACCGATTACATCGATCGTATGAATAAAGTTATGAATGCAGATAAAGAAAAATTTAACACAATTCCCGACAGTAAGAATTTAATCGCTCAATATTTACTGCTTTATGAAATGTCTGGAGACCCTGAGAACTTAGATAAAGTAGTAAACTACGATTATGATAAACTGAATGTTACTTTTCAACTTAAAAGCGATAATTCTAAAGCTATAAACTCAGCAATCGAAATAATAGATTCTTACAAAAATGATTTCAAAAAGCAAGGAATTACAATGAATTATGCTGGAAGTGGCTATAAAGGATTAGTATTTACAGACTTAATTTTAGAGGGTCAAATAATGAGTCTAATACTATCTTTATTAATAGTCATTATTTTGCTTTCTCTAATGTTCAAAAATTTTAAAATTGGATTAATAGGAGCTGTTCCTATTACAATAACTGCATTAATAAGTTTTGGTATTATGGGATTTCTTAATATCCCGTTGAATAGCACAACAGCATTACTTTCAAGCATTGCTATAGGTATAGGAATTGATTACGCAGTTCATTTTATTGAACAGTACAAAAATAATGCTGCTCAAACCGATGATAAACTCAAGGCTACTCAAATTACAATGGCACATTCAGGTAGAGCAATAAGTTTTAATGCAATAGTAGTAATTGCAGGTTTTATGGTTCTTATGTTTTCTGTATTCCCGCCAAATCGTGAATTAGGAGCTTTAGTTTCGCTAAATATGTTTACAAGTTTTGTAGGTACACTTACAATTATGGTAGTACTATTATATATGTCTAATATTTATTTTAAGAAGAAAGAGAAATAGATTAAATGCTGAAATGCGATAATGCTAAAATGATTTAATGTTTAAAATTTAATAAAATGACTAAGAAAGAAGAATTTATTGTAGTGATGAAAAAAAAGGACTAAGAAGTTTGCTATTGATATAATTAATTTTTGCGACACTTTGTTAACAAAAAAAGCATCAGCAGTAATAACATATCAATTGGTAAAATCGGCAACTTCTACCGGTGCAAATTATAGAGCAGCTTGCAAAGCACGGTCTAAAAAAGAATTCTTCAGTAAAATATGTATTGTGGTTGAAGAGGTTGATGAATCGGAATATTAGTTAGAAGTAATTAAAGAATCAAATCTTAGTAAGAATAAAGATGAATTAGTAAGATTATTAAAAGAAGCCAATGAGATGAATAAAATAATGTCGAAAGCAAAAGATTCAACCTACAAAAATTTTAATCATTAGCATGAATAAATGAATTGATTATTATAGCATTATCGCATTATCGCATTTTTACATTATTACATTAAATAATTAAATAATTAAAAACCATGAAAAATTTAAAATTAATCTTAATTGCGACATTAATTGTAGCAAGTTTTAGTGCAAATGCACAGTTAACAGGTAGACAAATTGTAGAGAAAGCTTATAACCGACCTACCGGCGACGATCAAACATCAAATTTAACAATGACTCTTACTAATAAATCAGGAAGTCAGAGAGTGCGAAAAATTAAACAGTTCAAAAAGGATTTCGGTGAAGTTGAAAAGAAAATTATGTTTTTTCTTTCTCCTGCCGATGTAAAAAATACATCATTTATGAATTGGAGTTACGATAGCGATAAATCTGACGATCAATGGATTTATCTGCCAGCATTGAAAAAGACTAAACGCATTTCGAGCGACAGCAAAAGTGATTATTTTATGGGGTCTGATTTTACTTACGATGACCTTGGCGACCGTAAATTAGATGATGATACTCATAAACTTTTAAGAGAAGATACAATTAACGGAAATCCATGTTATGTTGTTGAAAGCTTGTCGAAGGATGAAGATTATATGTATTCGAAAACCATTACATGGATTAGAAAAGACAATTTTGTTGGTGTTAAAAAAGAGTTTTACGATGAAGATGGAGAACTTTTAAAAATATTAACAATAAAAAAAGTTGAGAAAATATCCGGTTTTTGGATTATTACTCATTCCGAAATGAAAAATGTTCAAAAAAATCATAAAACAAACATGGTATTAAGCAATGTGCAAGTAAACTCAGGAGTTTCTGCTTCAAAATTTACCGAAAGAATGATGATGCGAGGGTTGTAATAATTATGTAATGATACAATTATACAATGAAAAAGATGAAAAAGATGAAAAAGATTTTTTTAATACTAATATTGATTTTGATTATAAGTCAATTTACAATGGCACAAAACCCTGATATTTCCGGATTTGTAAGAAATTATGAAGGGGTAAAATTTAACAATGGTGATTTTTCCATTATTCAGCAAACATTAAATTTGAATTTTGAGAAAAAAGGAGAGAAGATAGATTTTAAAGCTAATCCAATGTTATATCTTTATAATTCTGATAGCCTGAATTTAAGATTCAGGGAGGTATATATGGATTTGTATTTTAAAAATTTCGATTTAAGAATAGGCAGGCAACAAATTGTTTGGGGAAAGGCAGATGGAGCATTCATTACAGATATTGTTTCCCCGCTTAATCTAACAGAATTTTTATTGCCTGATTTTGATGAGATAAGAACAGGCGTAGAGGCAATAAAATTTGATTATTATGTAGGAAATAGCACTTTTGAAGTAATTGGCATTCCTGTATTCACTCCTACAGTAAAACCAACACAAGGATCTATTTGGTATAAACAACCTGCGTTTCCTGTAGCCCCAACTTTCGACTGGTCTAAATCGAAAATTAAACCAAGCCTTGAAAACAGCGAGCTGTTTATGAAATATTCAGCACTTACATCAAACATTGATTTTGAGATAATGGGAGGATATACCTGGGACGACAATCCTGCAATGCACATTCATAAACAAATAGATATGTCATCGGGAAGTCCGGTATTAATTGGTATCAATGTAATGCCCGAACATCACAGATTATATGTTGGTGGCGGTTCGTTTAGTACAGAGATAAAAGGATTTATTTTGCGTGGCGAAGCTGCTTATTACAATGGAAAATATTTCCAAACCGAAGACCCATTGGCTACAGATGCATTGGTAGAAAAAAATTATTTGCATTATCTTATTGGCTTAGATTTCAATATTAAAGATGTGAAATTAAGCACACAATTTATTCAAGAGGCAATTTTAGATTATGATGAGAACATGCAGAACAATGAAATGGAAAACACTATGACATTTTTAGTACGTTATGATATGTTTCGAGAAACCTTACACCTTGAGCTGTTCTCATACATCGGATTATCCAACGAAGATGCTCTTATAAGACCTAAAATTACCTATGATTTTGATGATAGTTTTTCAATCTTGCTTGGTTCAAATATTTTTATTGGTGATGAAAGCGGTCGTTTTGGTCAGTATAAAGACAATTCTATGGGATATTTTAAATTAAAATATAGTTTTTAATTCTCAATTTTGGTTACTTTTAAGGCGAAATAAAAACGTAAAATTAATTTAATGCAAATATCATTACAACAATCAAAAATAAATTTTAGAAGTTTTTTATGGCATGCTGTGTTTCTGGCTTTAGCTTCAAACTTTATGGATGTTGGAACAATTATTCCTTCTATGTTGATAAAAGCCGGTGGGAGTGCATTTCATCTTGGTTTATTAACTGCAATTATGTTAGGAGGAACAAGTATATTTCAATTAATATTTGCATCAAGCCTTTCCAAAAAAGTATATAAAAAAAAGTTTTTACTCATAGGAATAAATCTAAGAGCTTTTTCAATAATAGGCTTGTCGATTATTTTTTATATTTCCGGAATTTTAAGCGATAATTTGATTATTTTTTTAATATTCTTATTAATTTCAATATTTGCTTTAAGTGGTTCGTATTCAGGAGTATCATATAATGATATTTTTGGAAAATCTGTAAGGCAAGAAAGCAGGAAACATTTTTTTTCGTTAAAGCAAACAATTAATAGTATAGGTATGTTTTTTTCTGCATTCCTTGTCAGATATTTAATAAAGCAGTTTGATTATCCTAACAATTATGTGGTATTATTTTTTTGTGCAGGTTTTCTTTTACTGGTTGCTTCAGCGGGATTTTGGAATATTAGAGAATTTCCTTCAAAAGTTATTTATAAAAAAAATTTAATTGAATTTTTTCGATTAATTCCATCTGAAATAAAAAAGAATCCAAACTTAAGAAATTATTTACTTATCATAAACAGTTTAGGATTGGGAATAAGTATTCTGCCTTTTTTAATACTTTTTGCTAAAGATAAATTTGGTTTATCGTATGAACTTATTGGTAATTTTTTGGTGTTTCGAACAATAGGAATGCTATTTGCAAGTTTAACATTTTTTAAAATATCACATAAAATTAATTATAAAACTTTATTAAAATTCAGTTTGATAATAGGAACTTCATTACCTGTTATGGCATTATTTTTTGGCGCCAGTCAATTCCTTTATCAATTTTTGTTTGTTTTGTCAGGAGTTTTTGTAGCTATTTATAAGATAAGCAATAATGGTGTTTTAATGGAAATATCAACAAATGAAAACAGGGCATTATATACGGGAATTTCAGGAGCAGGAAGCATATTAATAGCAATTTTTCCACTAATAGCAGGATTATTAATAAGTCAATTTGGCTATATTGCAGTATTTAGTTCTGTTTCATTAATAATTTTATCAAGTTTCGTTTTTGTAAATAAGCTAAATTGTAAAAAAAATTAACCTTCAAAAGCAAGCTTCTGAAGGTTAATAAATACTATTTTTGTAATAAATCAATTAACTTATCTTATGACAAGTTAAATTATTATTTGACTTATTATTTTGCACCAAATTGGTCGCAAGCGTCAATTACATATCGCAAATAAGCTACGGCAGGTCCGCCACCCATAAGTCCTGCTACAAGTCCTGCTTCCATAATTTCTTGTTTTGTAGCACCTTCGGCTATAGCATTTTTAGTATGAAATGCTATGCAAAAAACACAATGAGCTGTTACACCAAGTGCAATTGAAATAAGTTCTTTTGTTTTAGTACTTAGAGCACCGGGTTTTTCTGCTTGTTTTACAAATTCCATAAGGGCTTTTGCATAACCAGGGTTTATTTCTCCTGCTTTTTTCATCAGATCCATAAATTGATCATAAGAATAATTCATGTCTGCTGCTAATTTTTCCATTTTTTTCTCCTTTTTTAATTAATTTAATTATTTAACTATTATTTTTAACCGATATTAAAAATTTTTTATTTAAAATATAACTAATAAAATTTATTCTTATTGTTTATTTATTGATTTAAAATTAGAATATTTTGGAAATAATTTCCCCCCCTCATTTGTTATTCTAATTTTTAATTTTTTTGTCATTACGACAAATTCTTTCACAATTTTTTGTGATGTGAGTTTCTTGTTGTCAAGGTTGTTAAAAAAGATTAACGAATCTTCTTCTATTTTGTTAATTTTATTTTTGCAACATCATTCAGAAAAGGATAAAGTTCATCGTCTTGGTGTCTTAGATGTTTAACTAAAATATCTTTAAACTCACAAATATCTTTTTTTGCTTGATTTGAAGTAAAACCATCCTTTATTATTTTTTTATTTGCTCTAATAATTCTTTATGCTCTTGTTTAAGAATAATTATTAAGTCCATAATGTTATTATTAATTAAATTCTTAAAGTTACAAAATATCTTTAAAGATTTTTCTGAAATGATAACCATAAACAGAATATTTAATAGCTATTGGCAATAATTTTGGTCTATTGAATAGACTCCAGAAAAATAATAGCCAGTAATATTTTTGATGACTATTAAAGATTCCAATTACAAATATGGTACGTAAAAATGACATAATTGTTGATGGTGTGATTCTCTGTCTATTTCTATAATTTGTGGGGAAACGCTTTAATAAATTTAACATTCTTTTGTAATATGGTTTACTTGAATAAATATTCCTTATAATTTCCTTATACCCATTAAGGAGTTGTTGAATATTCATTTTAGGAATAAAATTCAATGAGAAATCTGTATTATTCCCACTTATTTCATTTAATATTCTTCCTTCATTTTTTAATCTATTATAAAGTCTTGTTTTTTTAGGAGCATTTAACAAGCCCACCATAGCTGTCATAATTCCACTTTCTTGAATAAAGTTAATTTGTCTCTGAAATATTGATGGTGAATCATGATCAAAACCAACGATAAAACCAGCAGAAACTTCCATGCCTTGATTTTGAATTTTTTTGACACTATTAAGAATATCTCGGTTCATATTTTGTGTTTTACCGCATTCTGACAAGCTTGCATTGTCAGGTGTTTCAATACCAATAAATACACTATTAAAACCTGCCTGAATCATCATATTCATGAGTTCAGTATCGTCTGATAAGTTGATAGATGCTTCTGTTGAAAAAGTAAAAGGATAATTTTTAGTCTCCATCCATTTTATCATTGCAGGAAGCAGGTCGTTTTTCAGTACTTTTGGCTTACCTATAAAATTATCATCAACAAAAAATACATTTCCCCGCCAACCTGAGTTATATATATTTTCAAGCTCAAGAATGATCTGGTTTGTGGATTTTGTTCGTACACGATGTCCAAAAAGAGCAGTAACATCACAAAATTCACAATTAAATGGACATCCCCTTGAATATTGAATATTAAGTTCAGCGTATTTAGAAGCTTTTACCAAAGAAAAATCAGGCACAGGTGTTTCTGCAATATTTGAAAATCCTGATGTCTCATAAATTTTTTTTGCTGTTCCATTATTTAAATCGTTAATAAACTGAGGCAGTGTTATCTCAGCTTCATTCAGCACTAAATAATCAACTTCAGGAAAATTTTCATATTCTTCAGTAAATAAAGGTCCTCCAGCTACAATTTTTTTATTTAGCAATTTACATTTTTTAATAATTTCATTAACTGATTTTTCTTGAACTGACATTGCACTAATAAAAATATAATCTGCCCAAAGAATATCTTTTGTTTTTAATGAACCAATATTGAGATCTACTAACTTTTTTTGCCATTTTTTAGGCAGTAATGAAGCAACTGTGACTAATCCAAGAGGTGGCATTGTTGCTTTTTTATTAATAAATTTTAAAGCATATTTAAAACCCCAGAATGTATCAGGATACATGGGATATACAAGTAAAATTTTAATTGGAGTCTCTGTTAAATTATTTGTCATGACTGTATTATTTTTTTTAATATAGAATTTTTAACTGTTTTAATTTCTAAATCAAAGTTATCAAATGTAGTTGAAGTAATTTGATATCTTTCTATTATAAACTCTATTATTGCCTGTGTTGCATTTGCTTTTTCAAATTTCGTCGGATATATTAGTTCATTAAGCATTACATACCTAACATTTTTTTGATTTGACAGATAATATAAGTTAATAAGTGTTTCTACACCAAACTTTGAAAATCGTATTTTTTCAATTATAATTTATCTGTGCTAACTCAAATTATTAAAATTCAATCAGTATACAATTATGCAATTTTTTTATTTTTATTATCCTTTTTACAGAAAAAATTATCTTTCAACATCTTTAATTCATAAACATTTTAATATCATCATCGACTGTACCTATTGTAGCAAGCCCGAATTTATCTTGAAGTACTTTAAGAATATTAGGAGTAAAGAAAGCAGGTAAAGTTGGTCCTGTATGAATATCTTTAACCCCGAGATATAATAATGCCAGAAGAATAATAACTGCTTTTTGCTCATACCATGCAATATTATACTTAATAGGTAATTCGTTAATGTCGTTTAGTTCAAATACTTCTTTAAGTTTAAGAGCAATAACAACCAATGAATAAGAGTCGTTGCATTGACCTGCATCAAGCACTCTCGGTATACCATTAATATCACCCAATTTGAGTTTGTTATAACGATATTTTGCACAACCTGCTGTTAGTATTACAGTATCGTGAGGTAATTTCTGTGCAAATTCAGTATAATATTCTCTGCTTTTCATTCTACCGTCACAACCTGCCATTACAAAGAATTTTTTAATAGCACCTGTTTTTACTGCATCAACAATTTTATCAGCAAGCTGAATAACCTGATTATGAGCAAAGCCACCAATTATTTCGCCTTTTTCAATTTCAACGGGCGGTTTGCATTTTTTTGCCATTTCAATAATTTCAGAGAAATCTTTTTGTCCTCCTTCAGTTCTTTCAGGAATATGTTTAAATCCGGGAAAACCTGATGTCCCGGTAGTAAATACGCGGTCGCTATATGAAGCATTTTTTTTAGGCGGTACAATACAATTTGTTGTAAATAAAATTGGACCGTTAAAAGTTTCAAATTCTTCTTTTTGTTTCCACCAAGCATTACCGTAATTACCTATAAAATTTTTAAACTTTTTAAAAGCAGGGTAATAATTTGCAGGTAACATCTCGCCATGAGTGTAAACATCAATTCCTGTACCCTGTGTCTGTTCTAACAAATCTTCCATATCACGTAAATCGTGTCCGCTTATTAAGATACCTGGTTTGTCGCTAACACCAATATTTACTTTTGTGATTTCAGGATTACCGTAAGCTGTTGTATTTGCTTTGTCTAAAAGAGCCATTGCATCAACACCAAATTTACCTGTCTCAAGAACTAATGCAACCAAATCGTCAGCACTCAAAGCATCGTTTGTTGTTTCAACCAAAGCTTTTTGCATAAAAGCATAAAGACTGACATCTTCAAACCCTAAATTAAAGGCATGCTCTGTGTAAGCTGATAGACCTTTTAATCCGTAAATGACTAATTCTCTTAATCCTCTAATATCTTCATCTTCAGTTGCCAAAACTCCAATTGAAGTATTTTTTGCCTCAAATTCTTCAACAGATGTACCATACCAAGTAGCAGATTCATGTAAATCTTCAGGAATTGTGCCACCAGCTTTTATAAGCTCATTTTTAATTTCTTCACGAAGTTTTAATCCCTCTCTAACACTTTCTATAAATCTCTCTTTATCAAAATTTGCATTAGTAATTGTCATAAATAAACCTTCGTAGATAAATTTATTAACTTTTGCATTTTCTATTCCAAGCTCGCGTGCTTTAGTGCTGTAGATAGAAATACCTTTTAATACGAATATTAAAAGATCTTGCATATTTGCCAAATCATCGGTTTTACCGCAAACACCTCTTACAGTGCAACCTGTTCCTTTGGCTGTTTCCTGACATTGATAACAAAACATACTCATAATTTTTTCTCCTTTATTAATTTAATTTTTTTAATATTCAGGTATATTTATTCACCTGAAAAGAATTTTATTCATTTATTACTTT
Source organism: Bacteroidales bacterium (assembly GCA_021158345.1). Lineage (GTDB taxonomy): Bacteria > Bacteroidota > Bacteroidia > Bacteroidales > AUK083 > AUK083. The sequence continues at coordinate 3,520 of JAGGUV010000064.1, read as the reverse complement.
AGTTTACAAAAATAATCTTTTTAGTTTTTCTTCATCAACATTTCCGTCATTACGAACCAATTTAAGATAATTTTTTATTTCATCTAAAATATCTTTTGTCGGAACATGTTCAAATTTTGCTCTGTTTAAAAATAATTCAACAGCTTCTGGCGATTGTCCGAGAATGTCATAAGACATCATTGCTGCTTCTTTTTTGTTATTATTAACCCAATCAATTGCCTTTTTTAATTCTTTAATAAAAAGTTCAGCAACATCAGGATGGTTTTTCAAGAAATCATTTTTAAAAATTAAGCCTGCATTTGGTAAACGATTGTTTTTTTCATCTACTTGTTTCCATAATTTACTATATGAAAGAGATTCGTGAGCAGTATCGCCTGCATTGAAAAGAGCAAAACTTGCTTCAGGTTCTCTTAGAAGTACGGTGTCTGCTTTTCCCATAATAAAATCATCTTTAATTTTATTGGGGCGACCAAAAGGTTTATCATAATGAAAACTAAAATCATCAGGATTGTATCCTAATTTTTTCATTAATGATGTTGTAACAGCAGTAGGAGGTGCTCCTTTAAATAAAGGAGTCTCAATAGTGTGATTTTTAATGTCTTCAAAACTATCAGCTTTATATCCGTTAGTAAGCAAATAAAAATTATCCCAAATATCAACAGACACCATTTTTATATCGGCACCTGAAGCATATAGTTTTACAGCAGCAGCTACAGCAGAAAAAGTAATATCTGCCTTTCCGTTTACAACCCAAGCCATATGTTTTTCCGTTTCTTCCCAAACTTTTAATTCTTTAATATCAATTCGGCTCATTAATTCTTCAGAGTGAAGCATTTTCATGATTATTGGATAAGTAACAGGTGTGGCAGATTGAATAACAACCGGTATTTTTTTATTACTTACTTCAATTTTGTTTTTTGCAGGTGTTTTATAAAAATATATTTTGAAAATACCTGTTTCAACATCTTCTTCTGTGTAATCATCAAACCCCATCTGCGTAAGCATATTAATAAGTGGTATTGGTTTAAATACCTGCAAAAGAACAAATCCTTGCCCCTGTTTTATCTTCTGAGCATTTTTAATTATTAACTCAAAAGGATCTTCCTGCATACCAATAACATTCAGCTCAGGGAAGCGGTCTAATTGTTCTTTCCAATCTTTTTCAGGATTTATTGCCAAATCATCTCCGGTTGGTAAAATTGTGAGATGATATTCTGTATCAGTAATCTTTTCAGAGAAATATTTTCCTCCTTTTTCGTCAAACATGCGTTTTAATGGAAGAGGGTCGAAACTATTAACAACTTTTAATGCTTGCGACGGTTTTAATTGTCTTAGTTTTTCAATAATTTTAGGGAAGAAATAACCATCTTCTTCTCTTACATCGTAAATAATAAATTGTTTTATTTCATCATACCATTCAGGTTTAGTTTTAGGTTCTATACTTTTAGTTTCCTTAATACAATCAGGGAATATTTTTTCCAGATTTTCTTCTTCTCCGATAGCTTCGTTTACAGTGTGTAATATGTCGCAAATAGATATATTGCCTATTTTGGCAACATCGTTAAAATTTGCCCATTTTGCTACTGTATTAAAAATAAATTTATTATTTAATTTTTTAAATTTTTTAGAATATTTTATTAATACATCTTTAAGCTCGGGATATTTTTCCAAAGCAGTTTTAATTTTTGTATCTCCTTTAATTACCATGATTGTTTTTTTATAAATGTTTTAACAAATTTCTTGCGGATTATTCATGAGATATTGCCTGTACAGGACATGCTTCCTCAGCTTCAAGAGCATCAGCTTCAATATCTGCAGAATCGGGATCTGCAATAACATGAGCTTTACCGTTTTCTTGCATTTTAAAAATTTTTGGACATACGCCTTCGCAAGCTTCGCAGCCTACGCATAATTCCTGATCTACTTTAAATTTCATAATTTTATAAATTTAATGTTAATACTAAATTTTTAAGCAAATTAAATACTATCTTTTTTTTAAAAATGTAACAAGTGTTACAAATTGAGTTTTTTTTTAATAAATTTGGAGAAAAATAATTTATGTATTCACAAATTTCAGAAACTCCTATTTTTAAGGGATTTAATTCAGATGAAGTATCAGATATTCTAAAATCTACTCATCATCAAATAAAAACTTATGAGCCTAAAGAAATTATTGCATTTAGTGGCGAAGAGTGTAATAATTTATTTGTTTTAGTTGAGGGAAGCATTAGGGGAGAAGCTATTGACTATAATGATAAAATTATTAAAATAGAAGATGTTTTTGCTCCTGATACTTTTGCCGAAGCTTTTTTGTTTGCCGACCAAAATAATTTATTAATTAATATTGTGGCAAATACAAAGTCTAAAATTTTAATTATTCATAAAGATGATTTGCTTCGATTATTTCATTCGAATAAAAAAATATTAGAAAATTATTTGAATATTGTTTCAAATAGATTTGTGCTTGTAACAAAAAAGTTAAAATTTTTATCGTTAAAAACAATAAAAGCAAAGTTAGCAAGCCATTTTATCGAATTATCGAAGAAAAGCAAAAACAAAACAATTTTTTTAGGAAAAACACAAATGGAATTAGCTGATTATCTTGGTGTAACACGTCCATCATTGGCACGTACAATAAAAGAAATGAAAGATGAAGGGATAATTGAAGTGCCAGGTAAAATGATAAGGATTATTGACTATAATAAATTGAAAAAACTAACTGAATAGCGAATGGTCATGTCATTTGGGTATTAAAATAAAATTATAAATCATAAAAGTTTTTTTATTTGAATAATGTATTTGTTGCTTTATACCAAAAAATAAAATCAAGGTATCCTAAGGAAATATCTATTTCTTTCGAGAACCGCTTCATTTTATTTTCAATTTTATAATATTTTTTTTTCGAAAGATTTTGTGGTATTTCATCTATAACATTAAATTTTTTTAAGTTTTTGAGAATATGTCTGTCTAAAATTGACACTCCCTCAACAAAACCTATGTTTCTTAAAAAATGACTTGATTCTTTCATGCCATAGCCTGTAATATTTTTTAACAACCATTCTCTTTTTTCTTTTACTGATGATAGCTTCAATAATGTTTCTCTTATTCCCTCATTGCTATTAAAAAATTGCTCACGTGCTTTTACAATATAGCGAGCTTTATTGTTTTTAAATCTCACATAATTCAAATATTCCGAAATTTCATTTGCTTGTCCTGTAAAAAGAAGATTGTTTTCGCTTAAAATAAGAATTGTTTTCCAAGCATTTTGAGCTTTAGATTGTGGGGTAAGAAGACAGAAAGCTAATTCTTGAAATAGTCTTTTTTCATCGGCTTCTTGCCAAAGTATTTTAAAATTTTTGATGCGTTTATCAACATCCGGTTTTATAATCTCTAAAGTCTTTTCCAATTCATGCATCTTGTAAATGTTTTTAAATTTTATAAAAAGACCTGCAAGATTTTATTAATCATACAGGTCTTTTTTATATCGTTACAATTTGTAATTATGTGATAATTCTAAAAT
>JAGGUV010000006.1 GCA_021158345.1 Bacteroidales bacterium | reverse complement strand
ATATATATATGTTTGCCGAAAATTTCTAACTAAAAAAAAATCTATATAAAATGAACGTAGAAAAAATAATGAATGACTTGATAAAGAAAAATCCAGGAGAATTGGAATTTCATCAAGCCGTTAGAGAAGTATTAGAATCAATTGAGGATGTAGTAAATCAAAACCCGCAATTTGATGCTGTTAGCCTTATCGAAAGACTAGTTGAGCCGGAAAGAACTCTTATATTCAGAGTACCTTGGGTAGGCGACGACGGAAAAGTAAATGTAAACAGAGGTTATAGAGTTCAGTTTAATTCTGCTATTGGACCTTATAAAGGTGGATTAAGATTTCACCCAAGTGTAACTTTAAGTATTTTAAAATTCTTAGGTTTTGAACAAACTTTTAAAAATAGTTTAACAACCTTACCAATGGGTGGTGCTAAAGGCGGATCTGATTTCAACCCTAAAGGAAAATCAGATAATGAAATTATGAGATTCTGCCAATCATTCATGTTAGAATTATGGAAAATTATTGGACCTGAAACTGATATCCCTGCCGGTGACATTGGTGTTGGTGGAAAAGAAATTGGTTTCCTCTATGGTATGTACAAAAAACTAAAACACGAACATACAGGCGTATTAACAGGAAAAGGTTTAAATTGGGGTGGTAGTTTAATCAGACCTGAAGCTACAGGTTATGGTGCTATCTATTTTGCTATTGAAATGCTTAAAACTAAAGGTGAAACTTTAGAAGGAAAAATTGCTACAGTTTCAGGTTTTGGTAATGTAGCATGGGGTGCTATTAAAAAATTAAACGAATTAGGTGCTAAAGTTGTTACTATTTCAGGTCCTGACGGTTATGTTTATGATCCTGACGGTATTTCCGGTGAAAAAATTGATTATTTACTCGAATTAAGAGGCTCTAATCAAGATATCGTTAAACCCTATTCTTATGAATATCCTAATGCAAAATTTGTTGAAGGAAAACATCCTTGGGAAGTAAAAGCTGATATCGCATTATGTTGTGCTACTCAAAATGAAATAAATCTTGAAGATGCTAAAAATATAGTTGCTAATGGCACTAAATATGTTTGCGAAGTTTCTAATATGGGTTGTACTGCTGAAGCTGCTCAATATTTCTTAGATAATAAAATTTTATTAGGACCTGGTAAAGCTGTTAACGCCGGTGGTGTTGCTGTTTCAGGACTTGAAATGAGCCAAAACTCAATGAAATATAGTTGGTCTGCTGAAGAAGTTGACACTAAACTTAAAACTATAATGAAAAATATTCATACTGCTTGTGTTGAACACGGTACTGAAGAAGATGGTTATGTTAACTACGTTAAAGGTGCTAACATTGCAGGCTTTATGAAAGTTGCCAATGCAATGCTTGATCAAGGTATTGTATAATACCTAATCACGTAATAATATATTATAAAAAAACTCCTTAATTTTTTAAGGAGTTTTTTTTATACTTCTAAGGAATTATTGTCTTAACTACCTCACCTTTTTCATAAATAATTTTTTTTATTATTTTCCCCTTACTGCTATAATAAATCTCTTCACCGTCTTTTAAATTGTCTTTATAATTAATTTCACGCCTTTTCTTCCCGCTTAAATACCAAACATATTGTTTCCCACAGCCATTTTTATAATTTCCCTCTCCAATTTTTTTCCCCTGCAGATTGGCATATAACCATTTGCCCTCAAATTTTCCTTTTTTAAAAGCACCTTTTACTTTCATTTTTCCATTAACATGCCATAATAAATATTCTCCGTCTAATGTATCATTAATATAATTTTCTTCCGAAATTTTTATCCCGTTTCTATTCCATTCAATACTTTTACCATTTAATTTGTCATTTTTGTAATACTGCTCGCTTTTCTTAACACCATTATCAAACCATCGCGTTAATTTACCATCAAGTAAATTATCTTTATAATAACATTGCATTAAAATATTACCATTCTCATAATACCAGGTAGCTTTACCATCAATTTTATTATCTTTATATCTAATCTCTGATTTCTTTTTCCCATTTTCCCAATATTCAGTTTTTAATTGATTATTGCAACTGATTAATATTATTAATCCAATAAAAATTAAATATTTAAAAAATTTCATATATTTATATTTTTGTATTCGGTTGATATCTAATTGTTTGTCCACAGATTACACTCCCCGATAGCTATCAAGATTAACACAATTTTTTTTAACCATAATAGTTTATAAAAGTTTCGTCTGTTTAAATTAACTAATTTATTAATATTCTACATTTTACTTTAGCTGCTAATACACGAATGAAATCGGTATTATAATTTAATCATTCTCTTACTTGTCCTGTAACGTATGTGTACAGGGCCTGCCCTGTAATTTACCCTGTAATGAAATGTACAGGGTGTGTCCAATTTATTCGTCATGTATGTTTCATTAATTATTTTTGTCTAAATAAATTTTATTAAGTTCATTATTTACAATTATTTAATCAATAAAATCACACTACAAAAGTCCCGTTAGGGACGACCTGTTTATAGCAAATATATAAACACATAATAATAAGCACCATAGGTGCGTCCTGTTTACATATCTTATTTTTTAGCTGGGTTAATCAATCCAATCAAACAAATATCGTTCATCATAATCAACTTCAAATTTTTTCAATAATTCAAGATATTCTTCTCTAAATGTTCGCTTTTTATGATGTTTTTCTTGATTATTAATATATTGTATTACATTAGTCAATTGAGAATGTGAATATGAAAATGCTCCATATCCTTCTTGCCATGAAAAATTCGTTAGAAACTTTTTCTCGTTTTTTATAAATCCTGATGAAACGGATTTTATATCACGAACAAGGTCCGGCAGATAACAACTTGGTTTAATTCCAACAAAAACATGTGTATGATCAGGCATACAATTAATTGCCAGCAGTTTTTGTTTCCGTTTTGTAATAATACCTGTTATATATTTTTGCAATTCTTCTTTGTGATTTTGTGGTACTAAGTTTAATCTTCCCTTAACTGCAAAAACTATTTGAATGTAAATTTGTGAAAATGTATTTGCCATAATTTTTAATATTTCAGGTCGCACCTACGGAGCTTGTTTATTTATATTTTATTTAAAAATTTTAGAATTAATTCTTTGTTTAACAGCTTCATAAACAATTACAGCACTGGCAACTGATACATTAAGCGATTCAATTTCACCTTTAACAGGAATTTTAACTTTGCAATCAGAAATATTTAATAGATCATTAGAAATTCCATTTTCTTCCGAGCCCATAATTATTGCAGTTGGAATAGTAAAATCTGTAGAATAATAATAGTCATCGGATTTTTCAGTACAAGCCACTATTTGAATTCCATTGTCTTTTAAATATTTAATAGTATTTTTTAAATTTCTGCTTTTAACAATATTTACCAAGTGCAAGGCACCTGCCGACGATTTAATAGCATCGGCATTTATTTGAGCACTACCCTTGTCAGGAATAATTATTGCTTGTACTCCTGCACATTCTGCTGTTCTGGATATTGCTCCAATATTTCTTACATCTGTTATCCTGTCTAATATTAAAAACAAAGGTATTTCGCCTTTCTCATAAACCATTGGCAAAATATCTTCAATATTATAATAATTTATTAAAGAAATATAAGCCACTATTCCCTGATGATTTTTTCTTGTTATCCTGTTTAATTTTTCAACAGGAACAAACTGAATTGCAATATTCTTATTAAAAGCCAAAGTTCGCAATTCATTATAAATAGTGCCTTTCAATCCTTTTTGAAATAATATTTTATCAATTTCCTTGCCCGATTTTATTGCTTCAATTACAGGGCGTAGTCCGTATATTTGGTTCTCTTTTTTCAAATATTTTAATTTTATGTTATGAATTCAATTCTAAATTCTCTTGTATAAATGTATTAGGTATTGTTTTTGTTGTTTTAGCTCCTAATTTTTTTATTCTCTCTACTTTGGTGATAAGATTATCTTTACCTGTAGATAATTTTTTTTGTGTTAAGACAAATGATTCATTGGCTTTGTTAATATGCTTGCCAACATCCTGAAGGTCTGCCAATAGTCCTACAAATTTATCATATAATTTTCCACTTTGTCTTGCTATTTCCAGTGCATTTTGTGTCTGCTTCTCGTGCTTCCATATCGAAGCAACAGTTCGTAAAGTGGCAAGAAGTGTTGTAGGACTGACAATGACAATTTTTTTATCCCAAGCCAAATTAAATAAATTAATATCCGACTTAACAGCTAAACTAAAAGACGATTCTATAGGAATGAACAACAACACAAAATCGGGTGAATCAATATTATACAGGTCTTGATATTTTTTTTCGCTCAGCTCATTTATATGACGTTTAATAGAATCAATATGTTGTTTCAAAAATTTATCTTTTTCAGGATTTTCATCAGAATTAATAAAAGACTCGTAAGCTGTTAACGACACTTTAGAGTCAATAATAATATGCTTGTTATCAGGTAATTTAATTATCACATCAGGTTTATAAATTTTTCCTCTATCATCTCTTGAAGTTTCCTGAGTGCTGTATTCTTCATCTTTTACAAGCCCTGAGCGTTCGAGTATACGTTCAAGAACTATCTCGCCCCAATTGCCTTGCTTTTTGCTGTCATATTTTAATGCATTTGTCAGGTTGTTAGCATCCTGACTGATTTTTGTGTTTAACTCATGTAAATTTTTCAATTCTGCTTTTAAGTCAACCTGATCTTTTAAACCTTTTTCATAAGTCTTTTGAATTTTTTCTTCAAAGGATTTTATTTTATCTTTTAATGGGTCAAGAATTTCGCCAATATTTTTCTGATTTGTTGCTGTAAACTCTTTTGAGTTTTCCTTTAATATTTTATTGGCAATATTTTCAAATTCTAACTGGAATTTTTTCTGAAGCTCTTCAATCTCTTTTTTCTGTGTCTCCAATTTTTCCTGAATATTTAATTTTTCAGAATTTGCTTTGGCAAGATTAATATTCAACCTTTGATTTTCCTCCCTTTCCTTTATCAACTCGGTTTTATATTTTTCATTCTCAGAATTAACATTCTTCAATCTTTCGTTTAAAACAATTTTTTCTTTATCTAATTCATTTATTTTTTGGTTATAATCTTTTTCAAGATTATTAATTTTTTGGTCGAAAGCTTTGATTTTATTTTGATTAGATATTTTGGATAATAAAAAAGCAGAAAGGCCTCCAAAAGCCAGGCCAATTAATAAGTAAATATATGTCATTGTTATTGTATTTTATTTTTAAATAAAAAAGTAAAATTAATAAATATTT
>JAGGUV010000138.1 GCA_021158345.1 Bacteroidales bacterium | reverse complement strand
GTATATATATATATATATATTAGAAAGCAAATTATTGGCAATAAAGTTATTAACAATTATTGGTTATTTATGAACTGCAAAAAATATTAACCTGAGTTTGATACAACACCTAAGCATATAAAAACTCCATATTGCAAGCATCCACGGTTTTTATATGCATTGTTGAACCTGTCTGCCAAAGCATGCCAGGCAGGCGACACCAAAAGTAGCGGGTCAGGCTATTTTAGCAGATATGTGGTTTTAATAATTACCGGAATTTTACAAATTTGGATATTGGCTTCTATCAAGAGGGAAAATTGGTGATAAATTTGTTTTATCATACGGTTTTTTAGTTTTTAAACCCTTAGAAATTAATGATTGCTCACCGACAAACGTTTTTTCATTTTTCCCGGTAAAGCAGTCAAATCTTTTACTGTAATTTCATTTTCGTATTTCATAATTTATTTTTTTTGGTGAATTATGTTATACGTATTTTGTTGTCTAAAAGATTTTAGCTACTTTTGTTTTGTTCAACAACGGCTATAAGCAATGCGACGAAAGTGCTAAAAATAAAAATAATGAAAAAAAATAAACGACATAACGATTTGGAAGTGAGGTTCAATAAAATCTGCACTGCTCATAGCCCTGCCAGTTGTGTGGCATAAAAAAAAGAGGCCATGAATTCAAGGACAAAAAAATATTATGAATAAAACATTGAAAATATTTTTAGGAATCTTTATCACTTTTATAGTATTAGTATTGTCAAGTGGATTTGAAATGTATATAAAATCAATTATTGATTTTATACCAATGGGTATTGGTAGTCAAATAGGAATTTTAATTATTTCCATTTTACTAATCTTTTTATTTTCTAAAAAACGAATTATTGAATTTAATTTTGGAAAAGTAAAATTACAGCAACTTATTTTTCCAATTGGATTAACAGTTTTTTTATTAATAATCAGTCAATTATATTCTGTTATATTTGGGAATGAAGAGCATCCAGTTGCAGTTTCAATGTCAATAGTGCAACGATTAATTTTTATTGTTTTTTTTGCAAGTTTGAGTGAAGAATTATTATTCCGTGGATTTTTACAGAACATGTTAAATCCCCTTAAATTATATGGAATAAATCTATTAAAATCAAGATTAAGTTTACCTGTAATAATAAGTGGAACCTTATTTGGGTTAATGCATTTTGCATTGATTACAAATGGCGCAAGTTTTAATTATGTACTTCAAATTGTAATATCTGCGATGTTTTTAGGAATGATAGCAGGATATTTTCAAGAGAAACATAACAATTTTACTTTCGCATTTATTGTTCATATGACTGCAAATTTAAGTGGACTAATATTATCTGTGATATGATAAATTTTTGAATAAGAACATTAAAAAAAGAAAACGCCACACAACATCTAAGCATATAAAAACTCCATAGCACTATCATCTACAATTTTTATATGCTTTGTTGAACCTGTCTGCCAAAGCACGTTATGCAGGCGACACCAAAAGTAGCGGATCAGGCTATTTCAGCAGATATGTGGTTTTAATGATTACAGGAATTTTACAAATATGAAGATTAGCTTCTATCAAGAGAGAAAATTGGTGATAAATTTGTTTTATCATACGGTTTTTTAGTTTTTAAACCCTTAGAAATTAATGATTGCTCACAGACAAACGTTTTTTCATTTTTCCCGGTAAAGCAGTCAAATCTTTTACTGTAATTTCATTTTCGTATTTCATAATTTATTTTTTTTGGTGAATTATGAAATACGTATTTTGTTATCTAAAAGATTTAAGCTACTTTTGTTTTGTTCAACATGCTGGATAATTCATTTAAACGTAATTATACAGCTATTCGTTGTGCCGCATTTTGAAGAAAAATTTCAGGAATATAAAAAAGGATTGTAATTTTGATAAATGGAAAAGTCAGAAATTAAAATATACAAAACACCTGATGGTCAAACTTCAATTGAAGTAAAGCTTGAAAAAGAAACTGTTTGGTTATCACAAAAACAAATGGCAGAACTTTTCGATAAAGATAGCGATACAATTGGATTGCATTTGAGAAATGTCTATAAATCAGGCGAATTAGAAGAATTTTCAACTACCGAGAAATACTCGGTAGTTCGTCAAGAAGGGAAAAGGAAAGTTAAACGACAAATTAAATTTTACAACCTTGACGCAATAATATCTGTTGGCTACAGAGTAAATTCCAAACGAGGTGTTTTGTTTAGAAAATGGGCAACTCAATTATTAAAAGATTACTTAATTAAAGGTTATGCCATTAATCAACAACGATTGGAGAAACAAGTTGGACAATTGAATGAATTAAAAGAAACATTAAAATTACTTGGAAACGCACTTGAATACAAAGAACTTACAAATGATGAAAGCAGAGGATTATTAAAAATAATTTCAGACTATTCCTATGCATTAGAAATACTTGACCAATACGATTATCAAACATTAAAAATTAAAAATACATCCGGCAAAGAAGTTTATCAACTAACTTATGAAGAAGCGATAAAACAAATTGAACTTGTAAAGAAAACTTATGGGAATAGTGAATTATTTGGGCACGAAAAAGATGATTCTTTTAAAAGTTCGATAGCTACAATTTACCAAACATTTGACGAAGTTGATTTATATCCAAGCATAGAAGAAAAAGCAGCTAACCTACTCTATTTTATTGTGAAGAATCATTCTTTTTCCGATGGTAACAAAAGGATTGCAGCTTTTTTATTTCTATATTTTCTTGAAAAGAACGGATTATTATTTTCAGAAACAGGGGAAAAAAGAATTGCGGATAATGCTTTGGTCGCACTAACTTTAATGATAGCAGTAAGTAAACCTGACGAAAAGGAAACAATGATAAAAGTTATAGTAAATTTGATAAATAAAAATAACTAACGACGGCACAACACTTAAGCATATAAAAACTCCGTAGTGCAAGCATCTACGGTTTTTATATGCATTGTTGAACCTGTCTGCCAAGTACGCTATGCAGGAGACACCAAAAGTAGCTGGTCCGGCTATTTCAGCAGATATGTGGTTTTAATGATTACAGGGATTTTACAAATATGAAGATTAGCTTCTATCAAGAGGGAAAATTGTTGATAAATTTGTTTTATCATACGGTTTTTTAGTTTTTAAACCCTCAGAAATTAATGATTGCTCACAGACAAACGTTTTTTAATTTTTCCCGGTAAAGCAGTCAAATCTTTTACTGTAATTTCATTTTCGTATTTAATAATTTATTTTTTTTGGTGAATTATGTTATTGTATTTTGTTGTCTAAAAAATTTCAGCTACTTTTGTTTTGTTCAACACAGCATATACACAATGGCGGAAAAAGTGCAATAAATAAAGTGATTATGAATAAATTAACGGACATAGCAATATCAAACAGAAGTGCGGAAAATACCGCCACTGCGCATATGCGAAACCCGTTAGCAACAATAAAAATAGAAATATGTATAGAATAACAATGACAATTATTTTAGCTTTGATTTGGATTAATTTAAATGCCCAGAATCAAACAAAAAAGAATGATTTTTTAATTACAGATGATAGTACTATGTTATTTGTAACAAAATCAGGTAGTGGTCCGATTTGTATTTTTATTCATGGAGGTCCGGGAGCTTGGAGTAAATCGTTTGAAGACATGAAAGGAAATAATTTAGAGACTAATCTATCGATGGTATATTATGATCAAAGAGGTTGTGGTCGTTCAGGGAAATCTATAAATGGAAATTATTCTGTTGACAGAATGATTAAAGATATTGATTTAATTCGTAAACATTATCATATTAACAAAGTATATTTACTTTCTCACTCATTTGGAGGAATTTTGGCAGTAAACTATGCTTTGAAATATCCCAATCATGTTAAAGGCTTAATTTTAGCAAACTCAACATTAAATATTCGCAAATCACTGGAGAATCAAATAAATTATATAAATAGTCTTTTAAAAACAAACTTCACTATTTCTGATAGTACCTCCACATCAGTAATGTTAACTTTTCTGAATGCCAAGAAAGTTTTATCTGCAAAGAGAATGTCATACAAAATGCTTTCTGATAATAAAAAAACTGTTGATTTACTTGAAAAAATAGACAGTAAAAATTCAAGCGATTATGACTTTGCTCAGAAAGCATTTCAGATAGATGATTATTGGAAGGACTATACAAAAATAACCAAACAAATAGATGTGCCTGTATTAATTATAACGGGCAAGAGAGATCATTCCGTTGGTGAGGAACACTATCTTTTATTCAATTTTAAAAATGAAAATGTCAGAAAGATAGATGGTGGGCATTTACTCTATTTTGAAAACAACAAAGAATTTATTAATTCAATTTTTAGATTTATAAAAGAAACAAATAAATAAAAATTACTGTTGCTAACACCTAAGCATATAAGAACTCCGTAGTGCTAGCATCCACGGTTTTTATATGCATTGTTGAACCTGTCTGCCAAAGCACGTTATGCAGGCAACACCAAAAGTATCGGGTCAGGCTATTTTAGCAGATATGTGGTTTTAATGATTACAGGGATTTTACAAATATGAAGATTGGCTTCTATCAAAAGGAAAAATTGGTGATAAATTTGTTTTATCATACGGTTTTTTAGTTTTTAAACCCTTAGAAATTAATGATTGCTCACAGACAAACGTTTTTTCATTTTTTCCAGTAAAGAAGTCAAATCTTTTACTGTAATTTCATTTTCGTATTTCATAATTTATTTTTTTTGGTGAATTATGTTATACGTATTTTGTTGTCTAAAAGATTTTAGCTACTTTTGTTTTGTTCAACAATAACAATGTATATAAGTCATTGGGCGAATGGTAGTTAAATTGTAGTTTATGAATATTAACAAACAGCGTAGTAAATTGAAAGTTTGGTGTTACAAAACGCTCGACTCATATGCCAATCGTTAACGAACAGCGGGAAAATATGCAACGTTTTATTACTCTTACTATTAAATATATTCGCATAAAAAATAAATTTAGTATTAAAGTTGCTTATTTTTACTTAGAATTAGAATTAATAATCATTTTCACTTTATGAATCTTTGTTTTCCCTGCGCTTAGAATAATGAATGTAAAATTTTGAAAAAATATTTTTTGATTATTTTTTGGAATATTTTCATAAATATGAATAATAAAACCGGCAATGGTTTCATAATCTTCTGATTCAGGTAAATTAAAGTTATATTTTTCATTAAGATAATCTATCTCTGTTCTACCTGAAAAAATAAATTCGTTATTATTGATTTGTTTTTCAATTAGGTCTTCAGTATCGTATTCGTCGTTAATTTCTCCAAAGATCTCTTCAATAACATCCTCCATAGTAAGCATACCTGAAGTACCGCCAAATTCGTCAACTACAACAGCAATATTTTTGTTTTGTTTTATAAATGCAGAAAGCACTGCGTTTGCGTGCATAGCCTCAGGAAAAATAATAATGGGTTTTAATATTGATTTTATTGATTTTGGATTTGAAAACATATCAAAAGCATGTGCATATCCGATAATATTATCAATGGAATTTTTATAAATAATAATTTTAGAAAAGCCTGTTTCGGTAAATTTTTGTTTTAAATTTTCAATAGAATCATTTTCCTTAAGAGCAACAATCTCTGTTCTGGGAATCATACATTCTCTTATTTTTATATTTCTGAAATCAATAACATTCTGAAAAATCTGAATTTCTTGTTTTATATTGCTTGTATCAATATTTAGTTTAGACTCATTAATATAATTGTTGAGGTCAATAAAAGAAAAAGAATATTTTTCTTCGGTAAATTTCAGTCTGAAAATAGTATTAAAAATAAATTTAGAAATAAATAAAAATAGCGATACAATAGGGAAAAGGATAATATAAAATATTTTTAAAGGTATAGCTAAAACAGATATTAAAGAGTTTGGGTTAATACTAAAAAGTATTTTAGGTATAAATTCTGCTGCAATAAGTATAAGCAAAGTAGAAATAATTGTTTGTAATAATAGCACAGAAAAGTCGGATGTAATGCATAAAGGCATAAAATTAATTATTATTGGTTCAAGAATATTAGCCATAACAATACCATAAATAACAAGGGCAATGTTATTTCCAATAAGCAAAGTGCCAATAACTTTAGAGGGTTTATTATTTAGTTTTGATAATATTTTTGCAGATAAAGAGCCTTTTTTTTTGTCTAATTCAATTTTTAATTTGTTAGAGCTAATAAATGCTATTTCCATTCCGGAAAAAAAAGCGGAAAATAATAAAGTGATTAATATTGTCAACCAATTGTTCATTTTATTTTTTTATTCTAAGGATAAAAGTATAATTATTTTTCATCATCAGAATTATAATTAAAAATTCCAGTAGGTTCTAGAATTTTCCAGGAGTTAAATGTTTGATCTGATTCCAAACCATTACCATAAAGTATTCTTTTTTCCTGAGTTATTTTAACAAATACATCAGAGACTATTTTTTTCTCTCTTTTATACCAAATAAGATGTTCTGTATTTAAAGTTTCTTTTGTTTTATAATTAATAACTACCACATTATTTTTAGCTTCCATTATATCTTTTTTATCATAGCTAATACCATAATCTGCAGTCATTTTTGATTTAATATTTTTTAAAGTATCTAAGAATAAGATTTCAAAACCTTTTGGGAATTCAGTATAAGGGTCTTTAAGATCAGAATAGCTGTCGAGGAGTTCACTTTTCAGAAATACTTTTACATATCCTGAATCGCTATAAATAAGTTCAAGATTTTTTATTGATTCAATAGGCAGAGAGTCTTTAGCAGTAATGATATTTACTTTATTAATATCGTTTTCACAAGAAAAAAGCATTGCTATAGTAAAGATTATAACAATGCTTTTAAGAATTAAATTTTTTTTAATAAAATAATGTTTCATTACTAATAAAAAAAAATAAACAGGGCTATTATTTAGAAGCCCTGACAGTAGTTTTTTCGTTTATCCACGATCCTATCTCATAAGTTTCGCCTTCTTTAAGATTATAAAAGAAAATTGTTTCAATAGAAGGGAAAGCAGCAGAATAAGCTTTAATTCTTTTATTTGCGTCATCTTTAACAGAAGGATCTACGTTTTTGGCTTTAATATATTTATCAACTGCAGCCCAATAAACAACTTTTTTTGTAAGGTCGTTATCGCCATAATTTTTAGCAGCGGAAGCATAAATATCTCCAATAGTAAGATAAAAATGCCCATCATTAGGTCTGTTTTTTAATCCTTCGTAAGCATAGGAACGAGCTTTTTGATAATTTTTTAGTTTAAGATAAATGTTTGAAAGCAGATAATAGGCATCAGCTTTTTTATCTGAAATATCATAAAGTTTTGTCGCTTGTATCAGATAATCAACAGCTTCTTTATATTTTTCTTTCTGAATTAGCATTTTACCCATTAAATAAGATGATTCAGGTGTTGGCTCCAGTCTTTGCAGATTTTTTGTAACATCAAAAAATAATTCGCTGTCGTTGCAACCACTATTGTTGAGTTTTTTTGATATTTTTTTCAAAAGTTCAATATCGTCAGGAGTTTCTTTAAATTTTTTAGAATAAATAGATATTAAATCTTCACATCCAGCATAAGGAGAAAATTCATTTTCAATGTTTGCCTGAACATTTTTATATTTCTCGGATAATTTTGGATTTTTAATATTATAATCAAGAATATTACTGATTTTATCATAAGTATCTACAATAAGAGATCTATCAAGATTGTTTTGTTTTACATATTTTATTGTTGATCTGAAATAAAATATTAAAACAGAAGTCTTAGATTTATTTTTCTCCAAATCAACAGCTTCTTTTAAAATTTCATATGCCTGATTGTTTTTGTCAGGAGCAAGCTGATATAAATCCACACCTTTACGTCCCAACACATACCCCCTTTTACCGAAATATTGAATTCTTTGATCATAAATCATCATCAAAGTATCAATAAGTTTTGTTCTGGCAACCTTGTCTTTTTCTTTTGATATAAAGTATTTATATATTTTTGCACCATCAATATAAGCATTTTGTGTAGCTCTGGGACAATTAAAAAACACTTCTCTCCATGGGCCAATGGCGTCAATAACAGCAGGCTCATTTTTATATTTACTCTTTTGCCATTGTTTGTAAAATTCTCTATAAAGTGAAATATTTGTTATACATTTAACACTGTCTTTTCCGTATTTTGGAATAACATTTTGTGTTGTTATTTGTAAATTAGTATCTGCATAACCAAAGTATCCTATTATAATTCCCATTAATAGTGTAATAATATACTTTTTCATTTTCTTAGTTTTTATTGTTGTTAATCAAATTTTCTTTTATAAAACCAATTTTCATATATTGCAAAGCTCAATGATATTTTGAAATAATTTTCTCTTATTAAATTATCAGCAGTAGTACCGCGTTTACCAATTTCTGCTGCAACATTAATTGTAGATTTAGATCTTTTTATTGGAAAGCCAAGTCCAACGCTAAGAGCTATATCATTAAGTTGATTATTGTTTAATTCTAAATATGTATTTGAATATTTAAATCCAAATCTATAGCCTACTGTTCTCCAGTATTTAGAATAGTCGCGTTTATCAGGGAAAAATTCCATTCCCACTGATAATTGCATGCTATTTTCTAATGAATCGGAACTATTATAAGATTTATATTTTCCCCAATTTTGAAATTTATAATCTATTCCAACCATCCATTTATCTTTTTTAGAAAATGCAAACCCAATTCCGTATGAAGTAGGTAACTTAACATTTCCATCGCAATTCGACACATAATTTATTGTGTCTTTTACAAGAACAACATCGTTTCCTCCATATAAAAAGGTTTCTGCCAGTTCGCTTTTAGAAGCATTAATATTAGTTGAATTACTATAAATAATACCTGTACTTAACAAAAAATCTTTTTTTATGGTTTTTTCATATTGTAGGCCAAAATTAAAATAAAATCCTTTATAAATTATAGATTTTTCAATTCTTGTGTTAAAAAAATTACTTGTGTCAGGAAAAAACACATCATTATATTTATTTATAGTACCAAATAAATACGAAGTATTAAATCCTACAGATAAATTTTTATAAATTTTAAATGCATTTCCAATAAAACATTTATTAATACCACCTGTTCCTTTATATAGATATTCAATCTCACCAATTTCATCATAGGTTTTAAAAGTATTAATTTTATATCCTACGTTACTGAATGGTACAAGGCCAAAACTTCCTTTCCACCATCTGGTTATCGGAAATCCAAAAAGTAAATGATTTAATGTAATATGATTTGATTTAACTGATAAAGTTGTAGTTTTTAATTGAACCAAATTAAATGATATGCCACCTTGAAAGACAAAAGAAACAGAATCAAATGCTGTGTATGATGCGGGGTTTAAAGAGTTTACAAAATTCGGGTTTTTTATTGCTATCCCTAATCCTCCTATAGAGGCATTATATGTATTACTATTATTTTGTATATCTCCTATCCCAAACCTTGAGTATGGTGAATCAAAATTGATTTGTGCAGACAGATTTAACGAGAATAATACTAATAAAAAACTTATTAATGCTATTTTTATTGGTTTATTTTTTTTCATAAAAATTTAAAATAATGTTTAATCCTGATAAAACAATATTTGAATTTGCAAATATGCTATTTTTTAACATTTTATCAAAATAAATACTGTCACCACCACATAAAATTGTTATTATTTCAGGATATTTTTTTTTATATAGATTAATCATACCATCAATTTCTAAAATTATACCGTTTACAACACCAGATATAATGCAAGCTTTGGTAGAATTACCGGTTAATTTTACTTCATAATCAATAGCATCATTTATTAACGGTAGTTTATCAGTAAAATTATGTAAGGACTTAAATCTTAATTTTAATCCAGGAGAAATACTACCACCAAAATATTCTTTTTCAGAATTAATAAAATCATAAGTAATACAAGTTCCTGCATCAATAACAAGGATATCTTTATTGGGAAACAGGCTGATAGCGCCCACAACAGCAGCAATCCTGTCATTTCCTAATGTCTCGGGGGTTTTATATTTGTTAATTATTGGTAAAGGTGTTGTATTATTAAGTTCAACAAAATTGTAATTGTCTGACAGATATTTTTTTATTGATTCAGGATATTTTGCAACAGAAGAAACAATTGCAGATTTTATTTCAGGATTATTTTTAGTAAAATTAATTAAAGTATTTAAAGATAGTTTTTTATAAATTTTGAGATTAGTAATTTCATTGTTTTCAAAGCAGGCTATTTTAATATAAGAATTACCAATGTCAATAATCAAGTTCATGTAATAATATTTTTAGCAGGTAAAAGTATAGTTTTTTATAAAAAAAGGATATATTTTTAAATTAATTTTTTGTAAATAAAAAAACTTATATATATTTGCAGCCTCAAAAGAGCAGGTACCATAGCTCAGTTGGTAGAGCAACGGACTGAAAATCCGTGTGTCCCTGGTTCAATTCCAGGTGGTACCACTCAAAAAGCCTGCTAAAAATAGCAGGCTTTTTTTATACAAATAACAATTCTGCAGATGCTGTTGCAACACAATAGTCGCCTTTTTTTGTAACAGTTTTTAAAATTTCCCGGTTATTTTTTATTTTTATTTTTATTTCTGCATTTTTACTGTTTGCCTGTGCAGATAGATACAAATAATTTTCTCTATTAGCTCTGAAAAAATATTTCCATCTTTTTTTTATTTTTTGAATTTGTTTTATTTCGTTTTTCTTATCTTTATATGTTACATTAAAACTTCCTCCTTCACATTCTACTAAATATCTTATTTTATTTCTTTTCATAATTTTTTATTTTTTAGGTTTTTAACAAAAATAATAAAAAAATTACATCTTTGAAACAAAAAATAAAATCATATCAAATTAATATAGATTGAGTCTGCTATAAATTAAGGGGCTCTAAATAAAAAAAGGGATATCTAAAATTTTAGATATCCCTTTTTTTTTATTATTATAGAAAAATGTAACTATTTAGCATCATAGCCCCATTTGAGGTAAATAGAGCCCCAAGTGAAGCCTGCACCAAAAGTGGCTAAAATAACATTGTCTCCTTTGTGTAATTTCTTCTCCCATTCCCATAAACATAAAGGCAATGTTGCAGAAGTAGTGTTACCATATTTTTGGATATTAATCATAACTTGTTCTTTTTTAATACCCATACGTTTTGCTGTAGCCTCAATAATACGCATATTTGCCTGATGAGGAACAAACCATGCAAGTTGTTCGGGCGACAAATTATGTTTTTTCATCATTTCAACAGAAACATCAGCCATATCTTTAACGGCAGCTTTAAAAACAGGACGTCCGTCTTGAAAAATAAAATGTTCTTTTGCATCAACAGTTTCATGAGATGCAGGTTTAACAGAGCCACCTGCAACTTGGTATAAATATTTTCTGCCTGAACCATCAACATGAAGAATAGAATCAATAATTCCAAAATCATCTTCAGTAGGTTCAAGTAAAACAGCACCTGCACCATCACCAAAAATCGGACATGTTGATCTGTCTGTATAATCGGTTATTGAAGACATTTTATCTGCACCAACAACAATAACTTTTTTATGTGAACCTGATTCAATAAATTTTGAAGCTGTAACTAAGGCATATAAAAAACTAGAGCATCCTGCATTAATATCAAATCCAAAAGCATTTTTTATCCCTGTTTTATCACTGATAATATTAGCAGTAGCAGGAAATTTCATGTCAGGAGTAACAACACCGCAAATAAGCATATCAACCTCGCCTGGAGAAGTGTTGGTTTTTTGCAATAAATTGTTAACCGCAATTGTGGCCATGTCAGAGGTGCCTTTACCTTCACCTTTTAAAATTCTTCTTTCTTTAATTCCGATTCTGGTCATTATCCATTCATCGGAAGTATCAACCATCTGACTTAGCTCATCATTAGTTAAGATATAATCGGGGACATATCCACTAACACCTTTTATTACAGCTTTAATTTTTTTCATAATTGTAAATTATTAAACCAAGAAAAATTATTGAAAATAGAATTTCAGTTATAAACTAAACTGTTGCTTCTTTTTCAATAGCTAATTTACCTTTATAATATCCACATTCAGGACAAACCCTGTGATATAATACAGGTGCCCCACAATTTGAACATACTGCATAAGTAGGAACTTCAGCTGTGTAATGAGTTCTTCTTTTGTCTCTTCTGGTTTTTGAAATTTTTCGTTTTGGATGTGCCATTATTTTTTTTTATTAATAGTTATTATTTTTTATTTTTTTTAAAGCATCCCATCTGTTATCATATTTTTTTTTCTTTGACAGGAGCTTTATTTTTTCTAACATATCTTTATTACATCCACTATTACCATTTTCATCTATAGGATGAACATGTTTTAACGGAAGCAATAAAACAATATATTCATAAATATATTTACTAACATTAATATTGTATTCTGATTCAGGTAAAATTAAAATCTCATCGGTTTCTTCATGTTTGTTTTCACCGGATTTTATTATCAAGATTTTTTCACCTGAAATAGTTTGTTTATAATATTCTAAACATCTGTCGCAAATAATATTAACAAAACCATTAATTTTAAAATTTAAGATAAGCATTCGCTCCTGTTTTTCGAGTGCAATATTTACCTTTAAATCTCCTTTTTTAATTTCAGAATACTCAAAACACTCAAAGAACTTATCATCTATCTCATAATCAAAATCATGATCTCCAATGCTTAAGCCTTTAAAATCTATAATGAATTTTTTCAAATAATTCATTTCGCTTAAATTTTAGAATCTGCAAAAGTATATATTATTATTTTAATTACAAAGAATTTGAAATATTTAATAAAAAAAAGAGCAAATAATATATTTGCTCTTTTATAAAATTTTGTCATTTAATGTTTTAAGCAAAAGCTTTTTCTTCCAAGCCATCACCCGAAATGGACAACCTTTCCATATATTCAGGTACTGGTTTGCCCATAAGTTTATCAACATAAATTTTTCCAAGATATTGGCTAAACATAAATCCATGTCCGCGTAATCCTATAAATAAGCCCAAAGCAGGGTCAATAATCATCTTAGGTTCAACGTAATATCCCGACCAGATAGCCTGAAAACTTACATCTGATAATTCAGGTAACCAATTCACAAATACTTCTGAAACAATTTCCAGAAAATCTTTATCATTTACTTTAAGATTTTTAAATGCCTGCATTGATTCAACTGCAGGAGAAGCACAACCAATTATTTGACCTGTTTCCTGCAATTGCTGTCCGTAAACAGCAGAAAAACCCTTATATACTCTTCTGTCAATAAGCATATCTAATGCCCTGTTATTTACGCCCAAATAAGGTAAACGTTGAGTAATAAAAGCCTGATGTTTAATAGGATACAACCCTGTATCTATATTTAATTTTTTACAAAATTTATTAGCTTCGTCGCCTAAAGCATTTACAAAAATATCTGTATGATATTCAATATATTCTCTATTATGATCTTGAACAAGCAATTTGTATGTGTTGCCAATTTTTTCAAGATCAATTAATTTGCAATCTTCAAGGACAGTACCTCCATTTTCAATCCCAATTTTTCTAATCAAATCAATAGTTAATCCCGGAGTTGCCTGCCAGCAACCTTTGGTGATAAGAGCAGAAATATATGTGTTTAATTTTGGATTAAAACCAGGTGCTATTTCCTTTTGAAAATCTTTAGGCTCAATCATATGGCAATCAGACCAGCCCTTAGATTTTTCAAGTATCTTATATGTTTCTTCGTCATGTGCAAAAGTAACATATTGTATAGGTTTTAAATTGATATTTCCTTTTTCCTGGAGTTCTTTAAAAATTTCATAATTTTTATTTCCAATATCAGCTAATTCAGGCATACTAAAAGCAGGTCTTCCTCCTGCTATATTTCTCCACGAAGATCCACGTCCGTAATTTATTAATAAAGGTTTTTTGCCAGCTTCTGCTAAATATCTGAATACAGAACTACCGCCAATACCGCCACCGGCAACAATAGACTCTACTTTAATAATTTTAGGATTTTTATTTTTTGTTTTAGCTATATATTTATCTTTAATATCAGAAGGGTATAAATCGCCAAGGCTAACCTGATTCGACATAGGTCCTCTCGGAGTAGCTTCATCAGTTACTGTTATTCCTCTTGCTCCAAGTATTTGTTTGGCTCTTTTAATACAGCGTTTTCCTCTACAAGTTCCCATACCCAGACGCGTGGTATGTTTTATTTCATCAATAGAAATAAATTTTCTATCACCAATAACCTTTAAAAGATCATCTAAAGTTACATCTTCACAATGACAAATAAATTCTTTTGAAGGTACTTTTTCCAAAGGTTTCAATTCCACAGGTTCAGGATAATTTTCTTTTACAATAAAACCCCGTGCTTTTAATAAATCTTTCCCATGAATATCAAGACATTTTACACGGGCAAGATTTGTTTTATTCTCTTTTTTCTGAATTTTTTCTACTATTCCTTCACCAATTTTTTCACCTTGATTATTGATTACAAAAACTTCTGCACCTTCTTTAACTTCATATTCAACAGGACAGAATAACCAGTCTTTTTTATAATTATAACCAAATATAGCAAGACCAGGACATTGAGTAACACATTGCATACAACCTACACATTTATCATAGTCAACAACAGGAACAGTACTTGTAGAAGTTTTTGTTATAGCTCCGTGTGGACAAGAAAATGTACATGGATTACAAGCAAAACCATATAAACAATCAATAATAACAAAAGGTTTTTCCATTCTTTCCTCTGAAGGGATTGCAGGTTCTTGAAGAACTCTTACAGGATGTTGTTGAGAATTAATATATTCTTTTGAAACAGAAAGATAATCGTTATAATTATATTTTATGTTTAATTCCTGTAAAATTTCAAATGCAACTTGTTTACCTCTAAGAACAGCAGAAGTTCCTTCTCCAATTCTAATAGAGTCGCCAGCACCATAAGTTCTTCTGCCAAAAATTTCTTTAGCTTTTGTTAATAAAAGGTCATCAGGTATTAAACCTGTACAAACATTAATAGCATCAATACCATCAATAATTTTTTCAGTTCCGGGAACAGGTTTAAAGTTTTCGCAATCTGCAATAACAGCACCTACAACTTTAGTATGCTCTTTATTTGGGATAGCTTTAACAAGGATTTTTGACAGCATAATAGGAATTCCGAGACGTCTTACCCTGTTAGCCTGAACAGGAAATCCACCTTCGTTAGGCATAGCTTCAATAATAGCTTTAACCTTAGCACCAGCTTGCATTAGCTGATAAGAAGTTAAATATCCGATATTACCTGCACCTACAGTTAAAATATTCTTACCCAAAAGCGTTAATTCAGTATTCATCATTTTTTGAATAACTGCGGCAGTATAAACGCCGGGCAAGTCATCGTTTTCAAAAACAGGTAAAAAAGGTACAGCGCCTGTTGCAACTACTAAAGCCTCTGCTTCAACATAAAAAATTTCATCTGTTTTAATATTTTTAATGGCAAGGCGATTGTTTTCTAAAATATCCCAAACATTAGAATTGAGAAAAATGCCGTCATGATTATCACCGGCAAGGGTCTTTGCAATATTAAATCCTCGCATACCACCGAATTTTTTTTCTTTCTCGAAAAAGAAAAATTGGTGTGTCTGCATATTAAATTGTCCGCCAATGGTACTGTTATTATCAATAACAATGTTTTCTACATTGTGATTATTTAAAACTTCTCTACAGGCTAAACCAGCAGGCCCTGCACCAATAATAGCAACAGTAGTTTTATACACATTAAAGGGCTCATCTTTTTTATACTTAACAGTTTTAGGCATAAAATTTTTAGGAATTTCTTTTACTTCTTTCACATTGTCAACAGGAGTAATACAAATCCTTTTAATTTGACCGTCAACCAACATTTCACAAGCTCCGCATTTACCAATACCACACTCCAAACTTCTTTCCCTGTCTTTTAAACTATGGCTATGAATAGGAAATCCTGCCTGATGCAATGCTGCAGCAATAGTTTTGCCTTTTTCTCCGGTAACTTCTTTACCGTTATAATTAAATATTACTTTATCGCAGGACTCTAGAGGTTTTATGTCTAAAATCGGATGTTTTGTTATTTTTTCCATTATTAATTTTTTTTAGAATAAATAAAAAAACAATCGTCTAACAAAATTCTTTATTTCAGACGATTATATATAATCATTTTGTTTATAAAAAACAAACTGTTGTTTATTTTTTAGCAGACAAATTTATATTAAATCTTTAATTATAAAAGATATGCTAATATTTTTTTTCTTATTAATTATAAAAACAATTAATTTCATAAAATAATTGTAAATGATTGAAAAAAATCATTAATAATAATTGAAAATAGAAAAATAAGATGTGTTTATTGATTAATATTTATTATCTTTGCACTTATTAAAAAAAAGAACATGGAAAAAACAAAAATTTTATTCGTCCAACAAGAGATAACTCCTTATATTACTGAGACTCCAATGTCAACTATTGGAAGATATCTCCCTCAATATATTCAGGAAAAAGGATGGGAAATAAGAACATTTATGCCCAAATATGGTTGTATTAATGAAAGGCGAAATCAACTTCACGAAGTGATTCGTTTATCAGGAATGAACTTAATTATTAATGAAATGGATCACCCTTTGATAATTAAAGTTGCCTCAATACAACAAGCGAGAATGCAAATATATTTTATTGATAACGAAGATTATTTTCATAGAAAATTTATCTTTAAAGATAAAAATGGCAAATTTTTTAAAGATAATGACGAAAGGTCAGTATTTTTTTGCCGTGGAGTATTAGAAACAGTGAAAAAACTTAGCTGGGCTCCAGATATAATCCATTGCCAAGGTTGGATTTCAAATCTTATCCCTCTTTATATAAAAAAAGCTTTTAAAGACAACCCATTATTCAATAATTCAAAAGTTATCTACTCAATTTATGATGAGGAAATTAATAAAACATTTAATAAAGATTTCCCTGATTTTATTAAATTGGATGGTATTTCAGATAAAATTTTAAAACCATATAGTAAAGCCAATTACGAAAGTATTACAAAATCTGCTATAGATTTTGCCGATGCATTAATAATTGGAAGCCCTAAAATAAATTCTAATATTAGCAGTTATATTAAGGGTATAAAAAAACCTGTTTTAGAATATCAGGATGAAGATAAGTATTTAGAAGCTTATTCTAATTTTTATAACGAACTTTTAGGAAAATAATAACAACTAAAAAATATTAGAAAATTGAACTTGAAAAATAATAAATTAAAGATTTTCTGTCTTTCTATATTATCAATTATTATTATCTCTGCTTGTAATGAAGAACCTAATGAAATAGGCCTTAGTTTACAACCTGAAAATGAAAAATATGATATTGAAATTAATGATACAAGTACAATAACTTCATATTCATTGATTGAAGATTCCGTAAGAACAGATGAAACCAGCAAAAGTCTTTTAGGAAGTTTTTATGATCCTGTTTTTGGAAAAACTACAGCCGGTTTTTACACACAGTTTCATCTTTCATCATTAGGAATTAATTTTGGTGATGAGCCTGTTTTAGATTCTATTGTTTTATCATTGGCTTATGCCGGGTATTTTGGCGATACAACTACTACTCAAACTCTAAAAGTTTATGAAGTTACAGAAGATATTAATTATGATACTTCTTATTATTCTAATAATGTTTTACAATATGATCAGAATAACCCAATAGCTAACATTAATTTTCAACCAAGACCAAACGATAGTGTTTTGATTGACACAATAAAATATCCTCCGCAATTAAATATTAATTTAAGTAATATTAGCCCTGACTTTGGAAATAAAATTTTAAATGCATCAGAAGACGAACTTACAACAAATGAAAAATTTAATGAATTATTAAAAGGAATTTATTTGTGTACAGATCCTGTTGACGTTATAGGAGAAGGAGCAATACTTTCTTTCAGCTTAGTATCGCAATATTCAAAAATTACATTGTATTACAGTAATAGTGAAAATGATTCCCTTAAATATACTTTTAATATTGACAGCTATTGTGGCAGATTTAATAATTTCAATCACAATAATTATGAAGACGCTTCCCAAGAGTTCAAAAATCAGGTTATAGAACATGATACTATTTTAGGTGATAATATTTTTTATTTACAACCTTTAGGAGGTGTTAAAGCAAAAATAAGTTTTCCTTTTATCAAAAATTGGAGTGAGTCAAAAAATATTGTTATTAATAAAGCACAATTAGTATTTCATGTTAATGAAGAAGACTTATCAATAAATAATTACACTCCTCCGGCTAAATTATTATTAGTAAAAATTAATGATGAAGGTAAATATCAGAGCATTAGTGACCAGAGCGAAGGTGATAGTTATTATGGAGGAGAATATAATTCAACCGATAAAGAGTATTCGTTTACTATAACCCGACATATACAAAGCATACTTAATAATAATGAGATAAATAATGACTTATATTTATTAATATCAGGTTCTTCAGTAAATGCAAACAGGGTGTTAATAAATGGGTCGATTCCTATAAGCCCTGCACAAGCTTCAGATGCATTACAATTAAAGTTATTTTACACAAAACTTAATTAATTTCTCTTTAAGTTTTTTTTATTTGTAAAAATTGATATATTTGCTATAATATTCTTTTGTTAATTATATTCAGATAACTATGTGTGGAATAGTAGCATATATTGGAGATAAGCAAGCATATCCAATAATAATTAAAGGCTTGCACAGATTAGAATACAGAGGATATGATAGTGCAGGTATTGCACTTTTATCAGAGAAATTAAACGTTTATAAAACAAAAGGCAGAGTTAGCAATTTAGAAGATTACATAAAAAAGGAGAATAAAGATGTTTTTTCTAATATTGGCATGGGTCATACAAGGTGGGCTACTCATGGTGAACCATCTAGTACTAATGCACATCCACATTTTTCACAAAATCAAGAATTTGCTATTATTCACAATGGTATAATTGAAAATTATTCTACTTTAAAAGAAAGTCTTATTGACAAAGGTTATGTTTTTAAGTCTGATACTGACACAGAAGTTTTAGCTTTTTTTATTGAGGAAGTAATGAAAAGCAAAAATCTTAATATTGAAGATGCTTTTCGCGTAGCATTAAAAAATATTGTTGGTGCATATGCTATTGTTCTTATTTCAAAAAACAAACCTGACACATTATATGCAGCACGTAAAGCCAGTCCTTTGGTAATTGGATTTGATAAAGGATATAAAAATTATTATATTGCTTCGGATGCAACTCCCATTGTTGAACACACTAAAAAAGTGATATATTTAAAAGATGAGGAAATAGCAATAATAAAAAAAGGTGAAGAATTAAAAATTATAGACATTAATAATAAGAATTCTTTTGTAAAACCAATAATAAAAGAATTGGAATTTACTTTGGAGGCATTGGCAAAAGGTGGTTTTGAACATTTTATGCTTAAGGAAATTTTTGAACAACCTCATTCAGTAAGAGATTGTATGCGAGGAAGACTTAATCTTGATAAGGGTGTTATTGCGTTAGGAGGTATCTCCAATTATGAAGAAAAATTATTAAATGCTAAAAGGCTGATAATAATTGCTTGTGGTACTTCGTGGCATGCCGGATTAATAGGAGAATACCTTATAGAAAATCTGGTAAGAATCCCGGTGGAAGTAGAATATGCCTCTGAATTTAGATATAGAAATCCAATAATTAACGAAGATGATATTATTATTGCTATTTCGCAATCAGGAGAAACTGCCGATACTCTTGCAGCTATAGAATTAGCAAAATCAAAAGGCGCTACAATTATAGGTATTTGCAATGTTGTTGGCTCATCAATACCAAGAACTACTCACGCAGGTTCATATACTCATGCCGGACCTGAGATTGGTGTTGCTTCTACTAAAGCTTTTACTGCTCAGGTAACTATCCTTACACTTTTAGCTCTTCAACTTGCTTATAAAAAAAATACTATTACAAAAACTAAATTTTTTGAACTTATTAATGAATTTGATACTATACCTGATAAAATTCAAGAAGTATTAAATTTTAATGATAAAATTGAAGAATTAGCAGAAAAATTTAAAGATGTTTCAAATGCACTATATCTTGGAAGAGGGTATAATTATCCAATAGCTCTTGAGGGGGCTCTTAAATTAAAAGAAATTTCTTATATTCATGCCGAAGGATACCCTGCTGCAGAAATGAAACATGGCCCAATTGCTCTTATTGATGATAAAATGCCTGTTATTGTTATTGCTACTCATAATGGTATTTACGAAAAAATTAAATCAAATATTCGTGAAGTTAAAGCTAGAAAAGGAATTGTTATTGCAATAGTTTCTGAAAATGATAAGGATATTAAAAAAATGGCAGATTATTCTATTGAGATACCTCCTTGTAATGAAATTTTTGTTCCATTATTAGCTACCATTCCTTTACAATTATTTGCTTATTATATTGCTGTTAAAAGAGGGTGTGATGTTGATAAACCCCGAAATCTTGCTAAGTCGGTAACTGTTGAATAAAACTAAAATATTAAAATATTCTAAACAATGAGTAAAAAACCTTCATATTCTGATTTGGTTGATAAAATTACTAAACTTGAAAAAGAAATAGAAGCTTTAAATGAAAATGCTCTTGATTTTAAGAATAATGAAATGATTATTCGTAATCTGTTCAATGAAAAGGAGAAATTCAGATTAATTGCAGATTATACTTATGATTGGGAATTTTGGTTAAATCCTGATGGTAAATGTATTTATAGTTCTCCTTCGTGTAAAAAAATAACAGGATATTCTTCCGAAGAAATTATCGCAAACCCCGATATACTCCTGAAAATTGTTCATCCTAATGATTTAAATAGTTTTAAAAAATATATTAAGAATGCTTTAGAATTAAATGCTGAAGATAAACAATTTGAGTTTCGTATTATTACCAGAAGTAAAAAACAACGCTGGATAGGGCTTTATTGTCAGGCTGTTTATGATAATGAAGGTAAATATTTAGGACAGAGGGGATCGAATAGAGATATAACAAAACTAAAACTCGCTGAACAAAAAATCAAAAAAGCAAAGAAAAAACAAGAGTCCAGCAAACTTGAAAAAGAAAAAATCCTTAAAGATATTGATTCTAAAAACCATCAATTAGCTTCTTTTGCTATTCTGCTATCTCAAAAAAATGAAGTACTCATGCAAACTCAAAAAGAAATAAATAAATTAGCTGATGATTTTAGTTCTATTTCCAGACAAAAATTACAGGCTCTTAGCCATAAAATAAAATCAAATATTCAATCAGAAAAAAACTGGAATAATTTTAAACTACATTTTGAAAACGTACATTCAGGATTTTTTAAACGATTAAACATTAAATTTCCTAACTTAACACCCAAAGATCAAAAATTATGTGCTTATTTACGTTTAAATTTAAGTACTAAAGAAATTGCCCAATTACTAAGTATTACACCTGGTAGTGCTGAAATTAGCAGAATTCGTCTTAGAAAAAAATTATCCCTTACTAAAAAAATTAATCTTGTTAAATTTATTTCAAGTATTTAACAAGAAAATTAATTAATTTTATGGTAGTTAATTAATTAAACTATTAATATTTTTCAAAAATTTTATGATGGGAAAAATTATCAATTACCATTAATTTTTACACCTTATAAAATTTAGTCAACAAATAATCAGATAAATACAATTTAATATTAATAAAAACAACAACAACTTTTTTTTTATTTTTTTTATTTTGTTAGGGTGACTTATTTTTCTGTTGTTATGTATTTGTTAGGGTAAAATTATTAATTATATAATAAATTTTGTTTTACTTTGAAGTGTTGAAGAGTTATAATTATTTTTATATTTTATCTAATTTTAAATTAATTATTCATATCATAAAATTATGCAGAAATTTCGTTTACTTTCAGAAAAAGAAATAATACAATTAAAAAATCAGGGATGTAAATCAAATAGTTGGGAGAAAATTCAAGTTGCTGAAAATTTTAAACCTGAAAACATTATTTCAACAACTTTTTCAGGAAATATTAAATTAGGAGTATTTGATAAAGAAATTAGTTTCCTTGGAGGCGTTAAAAAATTATCAGGAATTTACAATGCAACAATACACAATTGTAATATTGGAAATAATGTATATATAGGACAAATTGAAAATTATATTGCAAATTACGTTATTGAAGATGATGTTGTAATTGATAATGTTGACACTTTGGTAGTTGATGGCGAAAGCTCATTTGGAAACGGAACAAAAGTTAAAGCAATTAACGAGGGAGGCGGAAGAGAAATTCCTATTTATGATTTTCTTTCAGCTCATACAGCATATATTCTAGCATTATACCGGCATAGACCAGGCGTTATTAAAGCATTAGAAAATTTAATTGCTGAATATTCCAAATCTGTTACATCTTCAATGGGTTTGATAGCTAAAGGGGCACTACTTATTAATTGTAAAACTTTAATAAATATTAAAGTAAAAAATTATGGAAAAGTAGAAGGCGTATACAGACTATCAAATGGTACGCTTAACAGTTCTAAAGAAGACCCAATTTATATTGGTCCAGGAGTAATAATGGAGAATTTTATTATTTGTTCAGGTTCAATAATATCTGATGCAACATTAATCTCAAATTGTTTTGTTGGACAGGGATGTGTATTAAGCAAACATTATTCTGCTGAAAATTCATTGTTTTTTGCAAATTGTCAAGGGTTTCATGGCGAAGCTTGTGCTATTTTTGCTGGTCCATATACAGTTACTCACCATAAATCAACATTATTAATTGCTGGATTGTTTTCCTTTTTAAATGCAGGTAGTGGCTCTAACCAAAGTAATCATATGTATAAATTAGGACCTATCCATCAAGGTATTCTTGAAAGAGGATCTAAAACAACCAGTGATTCTTATATACTTTGGCCTGCTAAAGTTGGAGCCTTTTCTCTTGTTATGGGACGGCATTATAGAAATTCTGATACTTCTAATCTGCCCTTTTCTTATCTTATTGAAAGAAACGATAATAGTGTTTTGGTTCCAGGAATTAATTTGCGAAGTGTTGGTACTGTTAGAGATGCCCAGAAATGGCCTAAGCGTGATAAAAGAAAAGATCCTAATAAACTTGATTATATAAATTTTAATCTTTTAAGCCCTTTTACTATACAGAAAATGATAAAAGGTACAGAAATTTTAAAACAATTACAAAATTCTTCAGGGAATTCCTCAGATTATTATTTTTATCAAAGATGTAAAATTCTTAATTCATCTCTTAATAGAGGTATTAGATTATATGAAATTGGAATTAATAAATTTTTAGGGAATTCATTTATTAAACGTCTTGAAAAAACTAATTTTAAAAATAATAAAGAGATTCAGAAAAGGCTTAAACCTGACACACCTCTTGGAACAGGAAAATGGATTGATTTGGCAGGCTTAATTGCTCCAGATGAAATTGTAAATAAAATGCTTTCTGATATTGAAAATAAAAATATCACATCTCTTGAAGAGGTAGAAAATAAATTTAAAGTATTATATGAAAATTATTATACCTATGAATGGACATGGGCTATAGAAATTATTCAACAACGATTAAATAAAAAAATCAACGAAATAACTTCTGAGGATATTATTGAGCAAGTTGAGAAATGGAAGAAATCTGTTGTGGATTTAGATAATATGCTTTATGCTGATGCCAAGAAAGAATTTTCTCTTAATTCAAAAACAGGTTTTGGTGTTGATGGAGAACAATCTGACAGAGAATTGGATTTTGAATTTGTAAGAGGAAATTTTGAAAATAATGCTACTGTTTCTGAAATTAAAAGCCATATAATTAAAAAAACAAATCTTGGTAATGAATTAATCGAAAGAATGAAAAAAGTTAAAAACTAAATATATAAAAATTATGCGAGTTATTATTGAACCTAATTACAATCTTGTATCAAAATGGGCTGCAAATTATGTGGCAAAAAAAATTAATGAATTTTCACCCGATGAAAAAAATCCTTTTGTAATTGGTCTGCCAACAGGCTCATCTCCTCTGGGAATGTACAGAGAATTAATTAAACTTTATAAATCAGGGAAGATTTCTTTTAAAAATGTTATTAGTTTTAACATGGATGAATATGTAAACCTTGCCGAAGATCATCCTGAAAGCTATCATTCATTTATGTGGAATAATTTTTTTAAACATATTGATATTAAGAAAGAAAATGTCAATATTCTTAACGGGAATGCAAAAAACCTTGAATTAGAATGTTTTGAATATGAAGAAAAAATTAAAAAAGCAGGAGGTATTAATTTATTTCTTGGTGGAATAGGTCCTGATGGACATATTGCTTTTAATGAACCGGGGTCTTCTTTAAGCTCCAGAACTAGAATTAAAACTCTTACTCAGGATACTATTATTGCTAATTCCAGATTTTTCGATAATGATATTTCTAAAGTCCCTAAAACTGCCCTAACTGTTGGTGTTGGAACAGTTTTAGATGCCGACGAAGTTCTGATAATTGTTAACGGTTATTCTAAAGCCAGAGCATTACAACATGCTATCGAAGGTGGTATTAATCATATGTGGACTATTAGCTCTTTACAATTACATCCTAAAGGCATTATTGTTTGTGATGATAAGGCTACTAATGAATTAAAAGTTGGTACTGTTAATTATTTTAAAGATATTGAATCTGAAAATTTAGATCCTGAAAGTATTTTATAAGAATAACAATTTTATAGATTGTTATATAATTCAAGCTCTTTATTAATAAAGAGCTTGAATTATTTTTATAATGAAATTTTTATATTAATTTTCGGTATTTATAATTTCCAAAGCTTTTTGAAAAATATTATCACTTTTATGATAAATGGGATAAAAACATTTATCACCAAAAGTATTGCGTCCTATCAATGATTTTAGCAATATTGATATTTCTTTTTTACAATTATTTATAGAGATTTTATTTCTTTTGACACCTTTTTTTTCTGCATACTCAATAAGCTCATTAAAAATACTATCTGTGATAATAAAATTTTTATTAAAAGTTTCTTCAGTGTATGAATCAATTATTTTTTTTCTGTTAATATCAGTATAATTAAAAGCAAATTGATAAATAACACCTTTATTTATTAAGGAATTATAAAAGGCATAGTTTTTCCCTGTTTCAATGGGCACAAAAACATCAGGCATAATACCGCCACCACCATAAACAATTTTTCCTTTTGGAGTAAAATATTTCAATGAATCGGGAAAATGAATACTGTCGGCATATTGCATTTCCCCATCAATAAATCTGTTATAATAATCATTGTAATAATCCTTAATACCATTATTATAAGGTCTTTGTATGCATCTGCCGCTAGGTGTATGATATCTGGCAATAGTTAATCTTATTGCAGAACCATCAGATAAAAATAATTGTTCCTGAACAAGACCTTTTCCAAACGATCTTCTGCCAACAATTGTACCTCTGTCGTTATCCTGAATAGCGCCTGCAACTATTTCGCTGGCAGAGGCAGAACCCTCGTCTATAAGAATAATTAGCTTTTGTTTAGTAAAAATACCATTTTCTGTAGCATAAAAATATTTTTTGGGTCTGTTATTTCCTTCTGTATATACAATAAGTTTTCCTTTATCTAAAAACTCATTAGATAAATTAACAGCAGCTTGTAAATATCCACCCGAGTTACCTCTTAAATCTAACATAAGCCTTGTCATACCTTTATTCTTAAGAGTCTCAATAGATTTATGCATTTCTTTATATGTTGTCTCCGAAAATTTACTCAATTTAATATAACCAATAGAGTCGTTTAACATATATGAAAAGTCAACACTATAAGAAGGAATAATATCACGTGTAATAACAAAATTAATAAGTCCGGGAACGCCTTTACGAAAGACACTGATGTTAACTTTAGTATTTCTTTTACCTTTTAGCAGCTTCATAGCTTCTCTGGATGTGATATTAACGCCTGCTATATTTTTGCCTTCCACTTTAACAATTCTATCTCCATCTCTAAGTCCTGCTTTTTCTGATGGTCCTCCATTAATGGTATGAATGACAAAAAGTGTGTCTTTTTGAATTCTAAATTCTATTCCTATACCTTCAAAATTACCTACCAATTGATCGTTAACTTCATTAAATTCTTCAGCAGAAATATATACTGAATGAGGATCAAGTGTTTGCAAAATCGATTTAATGGCAGTTTCTTCTATTTTTTTCCCATTAACAGAGTCAACATAATTTTGTTCAATATAAGAGATAATATCATCTATTTTTGAATGTTTATTGATACTTTTCAAAAAATCTCTTGATGAATAAAATTTTATTGGATTTATTGGAGCTAATTTTATGCCTATTAAAATTCCAAAGATTAAAACAAGAGAAAAAACTATTGGAAAATAAACTGATTTATTTTTAGGATTATTCATTATTAAAAAAATAGGAGAAGCTGTTAATAAAAAGTACCCGGGGTCGGGCTCGAACCGACACGAGAATTACCTCATTGGTTTTTGAGACCAACGCGTCTACCAATTCCGCCACCCGGGCATAAAATTTTTAGTGCACAAAGATATTTATTTTTTCTTATTACTCTTGTTTTTTTTGAAATTTATTTTTTAAAAAATTTATGATGATAAATTAAAATATTGTTAAAAGTATTTAATAAATTTATATTTTTGCTTTTTTTTAATAATAATTTAAAAACAAAATAATGTCAAGCCGTGTAAAAATATTCTCAGGAGAAAAAACAAAATACTTAGCAAAAAAAATATCTGCAGAATATGGTAGCGAATTAGGAAAAATCTATCTTTCAAAATTTAGTGACGGAGAATTTCAGCCTTCATTTGAAGAAACAATAAGAGGTGATGAAATCTTTTTGATACAATCAACATTTGCTCCTTCCGATAATTTAATGGAATTACTTTTAATAGTTGATGCTGCAAAAAGAGCTTCTGCTAAAAAAATTATTGCCATTATTCCTTATTTTGGATTTGCAAGACAAGATAGAAAAGACAAACCAAGAGTTTCTATTGGCGCAAAATTGATAGCTGATTTATTAAGCACTGCAGGTGTTGACAGAA
Organism: Bacteroidales bacterium; assembly: GCA_021158345.1. GTDB lineage: Bacteria > Bacteroidota > Bacteroidia > Bacteroidales > AUK083 > AUK083. Next base: position 2,137 of record JAGGUV010000138.1, on the reverse strand, counting down.
TTGTTACTATAGATTTACATGCTGATCAGATACAGGGATTTTTTAATATTCCTGTTGACCACCTTTTCGGTTCAACAATTTTTGTCCCTTATCTTAAATCATTAAATATACCAGATCTTGTTATAGCTTCTCCTGATACAGGCGGAACCAAAAGAGCTGCTGCCTATACTAAATTTCTAAATTCTGATTTGGTTATTTGTTTTAAACAACGCTCAAAACCAAATGTAGTTGGAGAAATGACTATTATCGGTGATGTTAAAGATAAAAATGTTGTTTTGGTTGATGATATTATTGATACTGCCGGCACTATTACAAAGGCAGCTGATATTATGATGAGGCGGGGTGCAAAAAGTATTAGAGCTGTTTGTACACATCCTATTTTATCAGGAAATGCTTATGAAAACATTAACAATTCAGCAATTTCTGAACTTATTGTTTCTGATACTATTCCTTTAAAAGAAAAATCTGAAAAAATAAAAGTAATTTCTTCAGCAGGACTTTTTGCTGATGTTATTAAAAGAATACATGAAAATCAATCTATTAGTGGGCATTTTGAATTTCCTACTTTTGGATAATTAATTATTAACAAATAAATTTTTTTAAAATTATGAAAACAGTATCATTGAGCGGTTCTTTAAGAGAGAACGTAGGGAAAAAAGATGCTAAAAAGAACAGAAAACAAGGTAAAATACCTTGTGTCCTTTATGGTGGTGAAAAACAAATCCATTTTACTATTGAAGAAAAAATCTTGAAAAAAATTATCTTTACACCTAATGTTTATTTATTAAATATTACTATTGAAGATAAAAATTATAATGCTATTCTACAGGATATACAATATCATCCTGTTACAGATAACATTTATCATGCTGATTTTCTGGAGATATTACCCGGAAAACCTATCATTATTAAAGTTCCTGTTAAAATTGAAGGAAGTGCTAAAGGTATTTTAGCAGGTGGTAGATTAATCAACAAAATCAGAAAACTTAAAGTAAAAGCCCTTGCTGAAAATCTCCCTGACTTTATAAAAATTGATATTACAGACCTTAATATAGGTGATTCTATTAAAGTTAAAGATTTACAATTCGAAAATCTTGAATTTCTTGATGCTGCTAACGCTATTGTTGTTGGTGTAAGAACTACTAGAAGCGTTGTTGCAGAAACCGAAACTCCTGAAGGTGAAGAAGGAGAAGGAGAAGAAGAAGCTCCTGCTGAAACCGCAGAATAATTTTTTCTTAGAAATATTTTTTAGGCTGTTATTAAAGTTTTTTATACTTTTATAACAGCCTAATTTTTTTATTATTTATTGTAAAATTTTTACATAATAATTTCTTTGATAATAAATAAAAATATAAATAAATGAAATATCTCATTTTTGGTTTAGGAAATATTGGTGATGAATATATTAATACTCGTCATAACATTGGATTTATTATTTTAGATAAAATTGCTAATGCTGCTAATGCCAAATTCAAATTAGAAAGACATGCTTATGTTACAAAAGTGAAATATAAAGGTAAAATATTTGTCCTTATTAAGCCTACTACTTATATGAATTTAAGTGGAAAAGCCGTGAGATATTGGATAAACAAAGAAAAATCAAGCCTTGAAAAAATCTTGGTTATTGCTGATGATATCGACTTACCAATAGGCACTTTGCGATTAAGATCTAAAGGAAGCGGCGGAAATCATAATGGTTTAAACAATGTTATCGAAACACTGCAAACAAATAATTTTCCACGTCTTCGTATTGGTATTGGCAATGATTTTAAAAAAGGACAACTAATTGATTTTGTTCTTGGTGAATGGAATGAAAAAGAAAAACTTTTATTAAATGATATTATTGATGAAGCTGTTGAAATTGTTAAAAGTTTTGCAACAATTGGCATTACTAAAACAATGAATATCTTTAATACAAGAAAAAATAAAGATGACTTAATTAAAGAATAATTTTTATTTTGCTGATAATTAGATATATGAAATCTAAAATTTCAGCAATTCATAATTCTTAAATCAAGATAACTGATATTTTTTTATAACTGTTTCAGCGACTTTTATTCCGTCAATTGCAGAAGAGACAATCCCACCGGAATATCCCGAACCTTCTCCTGCAGGAAATATCCCTTTAATATTCGAT
>JAGGUV010000068.1 GCA_021158345.1 Bacteroidales bacterium | reverse complement strand
CTACTATTTATTGTAAATCAATTAATTGTAATTTCATATATTTTATCTTGATATTTCTCCTCTTAAAGATTTCTGTAATAATTTTTTTATTTCATTCAAATTAAATTTTTCACCTAACAAATACATCAGTTTTGCTATTGCAGATTCTGTTGTAATATCATAACCACTGATAACACCTATTCTGCCTAAATCAACACTCGTTTCATATTTTCCTATCTCTACTGTTCCTCCCTTACACTGAGTTACATTTAAAATTATTATTCCTTTTTTTATTGCTTCTTCAAGCAAATCAATAAACCACTTATCAGTAGGTGCATTTCCTGAACCGTAAGTCTCAAGAATTACAGCTTTTAAATTTTTGACGTTTAAAATTGCTTTTACAGTATTTTCATTGATACCGGGAAATAATTTCAAAATTATAATATTTACATCTAATGATTTATGAACTTTAAGTTTTTTAAAATTAGGTTTTCTAATATTATTCTGAAAATATTTAATATGTACACCTGCCTCAGCAAGTACAGGATAATTACCTGATAAAAAAGCATCAAAATTTTCAGCATTAAATTTATGTGTGCGATTTCCTCTGTATAAATTATTTTCAAAATAAATACATACTTCAGGGACAATAGGAGTATCATCAATTTTGGCAGCAGCAATTTCAATTGCTGTAATTAGGTTTTCTCTTCCATCGGTACGAATTACTCCTAAAGGCAGTTGTGACCCTGTAAATACTACGGGTTTATTTAAATTTTCGAGCATAAAACTTAATATTGACGCTGAATACGCCATAGTATCAGTACCATGCAAAATAACAAAACCATCATAATCTTCGTAATTATTTTCAATAATTGTTGCTAATTTTATCCAGAATCCTGGATTAGTATTTGATGAATCTATCAAAGGCTCAAAACAATAAAAATCAATTTTATTGTTTAAATTTTTTAATTCAGGTATTCTTTCATTTATATCTAAAAAATTAAAAGGATGTAAGGCTTCGGTTTTATTGTCCTTAATCATTCCAATTGTACCACCTGTATATATTATTAATATTGATGATGAATTTTGCATTTATATAAATTTAAAAAGTTCAACAGCATTATTAGTTGTAGCCTGAGCAATTTGTTCAAGAGAAAAATTTTTTATCTCGGCAATTTTTTTTGCAATATAATAAATATTTGCACTTTCGTTTCTTTTTCCTCTGAATGGAACAGGAGTGAGATATGGAGAATCTGTTTCTAATAAAATATTTTTTAAATCTATTTCCTTAACAACTCTGTCAAGACCTGAATTTTTAAATGTAACAACTCCGCCAATTCCCAGTTTAAAGCCAAGAGCAATAATTTTTTCAGCTTGTTCGAGTGTTCCTGTAAAACAATGAAAAACACCTCTTAAATTCAAATTTTTATTTTCCAAAAGAATATTATAAATTTCGTTAAAAGAATTTCTTGAATGTATTACTACAGGCAAGTCGTATTTTTCTGCAAGTAAAATTTGATGTTTAAAAACAATCTCCTGTTCTTTAATAAAAGTTTTATCCCAATATAAATCAATACCTATTTCTCCTATTGCATAAAATTTATTTTTTAAAAAATACTCTTCTAATTTTTCTAAATCGTTTTTATAATTATTCTTAACAGAACTAGGATGCAATCCTAACATCGGAAAATAATTATCAGGACGAATACTACACACTTCAAGCATTTTATCAATAGTTGTTGTGTCAACATTAGGGAAAAGCAGATAATTTACTTTTTTATCAAAAGCATTTTTTAAGACTTTTTCCCTGTCTTCATCAAATTCATCGAGATATAAATGTGTGTGTGTATCTACAAAAACCATTTTATAAAATTATTAAATAATTAATATTAACTGCTTTTAATATTTTTTATTTTTGTAAAAAAAAAATTTTTTGAAAAAAATACTCATTATAAGATTCAGCTCAATAGGAGATATCGTTTTAACAACACCTGTTATCAGATGTTTAAAAAAACAATTAAAAAATTCAGAAATACATTATCTTACTAAAAAACAGTTTGTACCTGTATTAAAACAAAATCCGTATATTGATAAAATCATTTCTCTCGAAAAAAAATTAAGCGCATTAATCCCTGAACTTAAAAAAGAAAACTATGATTTTATTGTAGACCTTCATAAAAATATAAGGACAAAATATGTTATTTTTAAATTAAGAAAACCTTATTCGGCTTTTAATAAATTAAATATTAAAAAATGGATACTTGTAAATTTTAAGATTAACTTACTCCCAAAAATTCATATTGTTGACAGGTATTTTAAAACTGTAAAAAAATTAAATGTCAAAAATGATAATGCAGGACTTGATTATTTTATTCCTGAAAATGATGAAATAAATCTTTCGACATTATCATCAAAATTAAATGATGGCTACATTGCTTTTGTTATAGGAGGAAATCATTTTACAAAACTTTTTCCCAGTCAAAAAATAATTAATATCTGCAATAAAATAAATAAGCCTGCAATAATTTTAGGAGGCAAGGAAGACAAGCAAAGAGGCGATTATATCAAAAAACAGACAGGTAATAATGTGATAAATGTATGCGGATTATATAATATTAATCAATCGGCTTCAATAATAAAACAAGCAGATATTGTAATTACAAATGATACAGGTTTAATGCATATTGCAGCAGCTTTCAATAAAAAAATAATTTCTGTTTGGGGAAACACAGTTCCTGAATTCGGCATGTATCCTTATCTGACAAATGAAAACAAATCTATAATTTTTGAAACAAAAGGATTAAAATGCAGACCTTGTACTAAAATAGGATTTAAAAAATGTCCCAAAAAACATTTTAATTGCATGAATAATATCAATGAAAATGAAATTATTCAAATTATTAATAAACATTTTTAAAACAAAAATTAAATGCCTTTTAAAAACTGATTGTTTTTCTTTTCATATCCAATTGTCGTTGAAGGACCATGGCCTGTATAAACGATAAAATCATCATCCAAAGTAAACAATTGATTTTTAATACTTTTAATTAGCACATCATAATTTCCTGTTGGCAAATCGGTTCTGCCAATACTATCTTTAAATAATACATCACCGACAATAATAAATTTTTGTTTTCTGTTAATAAAACAAATGCTGCCATCAGCATGTCCGGGAGTGTAAACAACATCAAGCTCTGATACGCCAAAATTTATTTTATCACCATGTTTAAGAAAATTAACAGGTTTTGGAAAATCGTTAATTTTAAAATTAAAAACAGAACCAAATTCCGAAGCCATTTCCCAAAATAATTTTCCGTCAGCATGAGCTTCGTATCCAATATTATAATTATCAATAATAAACTGGTTGCCAATAACATGGTCAACATGACAATGTGTATTCAATAATCTTTTTGGCAATAGACCATGTTCTGTTATAAAATTTTTTAATTCTTCTCTTTCTATATCTTCATTACATGCACTGTCAATTATTACACATTCTTTTGTTTCATCATACAAAACATAAGTATTTGTCTGTATGAAATTAAAGACAAAGGTTTTAATGTTTATCATTACATTATTGATTTTTAAAAAAACAAAGATAGAAAAAGACATTAAACGATAAAACATTATTATCTATTGAAATAAAAAATATTGTTTAATTTTGTACAGCATTATTTTTTTTACAATTAATAATTTTTCAGATAATTTTATGAGCTCAGGCATAAATAAAAATGTTTTAAAACATTTAAAAATAATAATAATAGTATTTTTATGCCTAAATAAATTTCCGGTTTTAGCTCAGTATTATAATGGTTCTCAGATAGATTTTGGCAAAAACAGAGTTCAGTATAATGATTTTTTTTGGACATATTATAAATTTGATAAATTTGATATTTATTTTTATTTGAACGGAAAAAATCTGGCAATATACACAGCAAAATATGCTAACTCAGCCCTAAAGGAATGTGAAAGAAAATTAAATGTAAAACTCGAAGACAAAATACAATTTATTGTTTATAATAATTTAACCGACCTGAAACAAAGCAATATTGGATTAGAAGTTGATGCGCACTACAATATTGGAGGAATAACCCATATTATCGGCAATAAAATTTTCTTATATTTCAATGGCGATCATAATGATTTTGAAAAACAAATACGTTCCGGTATTTACGAATTAACTGTAAATCAGATACTATACGGCAGCAGTATGGGGTCAAAGATAAAAAACACCAATTTAATCATTTTTCCCGATTGGTATAAAAAAGGTCTGATATCATTTTTGTCTGAAGATTGGAATAATGATATTGACAATAATGTTAAAGATGGAATTCTGTCAGGGAGATACAAAAAAATTAATAAACTCACAGGCAAAGATGCATTATATGCAGGTCATTCATTATGGAAATATATTGGTGACATTTACGGAGTATCAACTGTGGTAAATATTATTGATATTATTAAAGCCAACAGAAATATTAAAGATGGTTTTTTATTAGTTTTAAATGTCCCATACAAAGCTTTAATTAATAATTGGTATAAATATTATTATGATAAATATTCAGAAAATGGCGATTATTCCGATGTGTCTTCTGATAATTTTGTGCTTAAAAAATTTAATAAAAACAAAATCTATTCTCAGTTAAAATATAACCCTAAGGGAGAATATTTAGCATATACAACAAATGAATCAGGCCAATATAAAATTTATATTTATAATGTTAATACAAAAAAAAGAAAAAAAATATTTAAAGCAGGGTATAAACTTGAAGAAAAAAATGATTTATCATACCCTATTTTAGCATGGCATCCTTCAGGCCAAATACTCTCTTTTATTATTGAAGATAAAGGAAAAATATTTCTTTGCTTTTATAATCCCAAAACAAAAAAAATTGATAAAAGATATTTATATCAATTTGAAAAAATACTTGATTTTTCATATTCGGATGATGCAAAATATTTTGTGATTTCTGCTGTAAAAAAAGGCAAATCAGATATTTTTATTTATGATATTGCAGCAAATTCTTATGAACAGATAACCAATGACATTTTTGATGATTTAAATCCGAGGTTTATTAACGATTCAAAAAACATTGTCTTTTCATCGAATCGCGGTAATAAATTATTACTTTCCGATAACAAAGACAGCATAATTAACATTACAAAGTTTAAAGATATTTATTTGTATGATTTTGCGGAGAAAAAAAATACTCTGAAAAAAATTACTAACACACCATTTGTTAATGAAACTATGCCTCAAAAATACGATGATGACAACATAACATATCTTGCTGATAATAATGGTATTTATAATCGTTATATCGCACATTTCGACAGTACAATTTCATTTATCGACACAACAATACATTACAGATATTTTACAAAATCATGGGCTGTTACTAATTATTCCCGGAATATTCTTGAGCAAAATATTACTCCTTCTGTATCAAAAATTACTGAAATTATATTTAATAAAAGTAAATATAATATGTATGCTTATGATTTGCCTTTAGTTAATAATTTATCAAAAACCAATCTTGAAACAACAAATTTTGGAACAAATTTTATAAAAAAGCCCAAACAAATAATCAATGAAAGAATAAGCACTATTGTTACAGACACAAACAACAAAAAAATATTTATTACAGATGCAGACAGCATTATACCAAAAATTTCGCGTAAGAAAAAGAAAAGGTTTTCAAATGTATGGACAAAAGAAAAAATCCATAAAACAAAGACATTTGCTGATAAAAAAATTAATTCTACAATAAGTAAAAAACCACATTTTTTTAAACTCGTTAAAACCAAAAAAAACAAATCATTATATCAAAGTCAAAAACGACCATTAAAATTTATTCTTCCGAAAAAGTTGAATTATGATGTGGAATATTCCATTAACGAGATGCTCACACAAATGGATTTTGCTTTTCTGAATTATTCATATCAGCCTTTTACAGGAGGAAAGACTCCTATATATTTGAGCCCAGGATTTAGCGGGTTCTTTAAAGTTGGCATTTCCGATCTTTTAGAAGATTACAGGATTACAGGTGGAATAAAATTATCGTCAGATTTAAAAAACAATGAATATGTTTTAAGCTATAGCAATTATAAAAAAAGGCTAAATAAAGAATATGTTTATCACAGAAAAATAATGCAGGAGAGCCAGGAATATTCATTAATAAAACACGTTTCAAATGAATTTTATTATATTTTAAAATGGCCATTTAGCCAGGTGTCATGCATAAAAGGTAGTGTAACAGTTAGGGACGAAAGATTATCATACCTTTCAACAGACCGATATAATCTTCTTATTCCTGACAAACACGAATACTGGACTGGTGTTAAAACCGAATATATTTTTGACAATACAAGTTCGCCTGCATTAAATATTTATTACGGAACAAGATATAAACTTTGGTTTGAATATTATCAGACAATAGAAAAAACCAATAAAAATTTATTTGTTTTAGGTTTTGATTTTAGAAATTATCAAAAAATTCATCGTACATTTATTTGGGCAAACAGATTTGCCACAAGCACTTCTTTTGGGAAGAATAAATTAATTTATTATCTCGGTGGTGTTGACAATTGGATAAATCCAAAATTTAATAGAAATATAGAAGTTGATTACAGTAAAAATTATACATATCAAAGCTTAGCAACAAACCTACGCGGTTTTAAACAAAATATAAGAAATGGGACAAGTTTTTTTGTCATTAACAGCGAATTAAGATTTCCAATATTTAAATATTTTGCCAACAGGCCAATAAAATCAGATTTTTTTAACAATTTTCAGATAGTTGGTTTTGCAGATGTAGGATCAGCATGGAATGGTTTCAATCCATACTCAGAAGAAAATATCTGGAACACAAAATATATTTATCAGGGACCTATTAAAATAAAGATACAAACACAAAAATCTCCATTAGTTGCAGGTTATGGTTTTGGATTAAGGACACGTTTATTAGGATATTTTGTAAGAGCTGACTGGGCGTGGGGTATAGAAGAAAACAAGAAACCTGAACCTCGTTTTTATATTTCATTAAGCCTTGATTTTTAGACTTTTCCCTTTTATCCTTTTGTAAATTAACCTTTTACTCTGTAAAAAAAATCTTATCATTTTTTAATGATTTTTAACTCAACAAATTATAAACAATACTGTTAAAAATGTTAATAACTGTTTTTGCTTTTAAGTTCATTGTATTATAAATTCGTTAAACTAAATTTTTCAAAAATTTTTTTCATTAAGCTTTCATTTTCAACAAGATACATTTATTGCTACATTAAAAATTTTAAAAATGAACGAAAATCTATTTACATCTTTAAAAAATTTAAATATAACAAGGAAGGAAAAAACTGAAACTTTTCATAATAAAATTTTAGAAGAACGGGAAAGACCAAAAATAAATAATAATGAAGAAGAATTAATGCGGGAAGAGAAACAAGAAACAATCAGACAAAAATATTCTGAAAAAGAGGCGATAGAAAAATCAACCGAATATTTTAAAGGAGACACATTAGCAGCTAATGTATGGGTATCAAAATATGCTTTAAAAAATAGCGAAGGTGATTTATTTGAATTAACACCGGATGATATGCATAGAAGATTAGCCAAAGAAATTGCACGTATTGAGAATAAATATATTTCTCCCATGAGTGAGGAGAAAATTTATAATTTATTAAAAGATTTTAAATATATAATACCACAAGGCAGTCCAATGGCAGGAATAGGAAATGATTTCCAGGTTTCTTCCTTGTCTAATTGTTTTGTAATAGGTAATGATACGTCTTCTGACTCATACGGAGGCATATTAAAAATTGATCAAGAACAAGTTCAATTGATGAAACGAAGAGGAGGAGTAGGACATGATCTTTCATTTATAAGACCCAAAGGCAGCAAAGTAAATAATACTGCTCTCACCTCAACAGGCATTATCCCTTTTATGGAAAGATACTCAAATTCTACCAGAGAAGTAGCTCAAGATGGCAGAAGGGGTGCTTTAATGCTTTCTATCTCAATAAAACATCCTGATGCAGAAGATTTTATTGACGCTAAAATGAAACTTGGAAAAGTTACAGGTGCCAATATATCTGTTAAAATTGATAACGAGTTTATGAAAGCTGTCATTGAAGATAAAGAATATACTCAACAATTTCCTATTGATTCTGATAATCCTAAAATTATAAGAAAAATTAATGCCAGAAAATTATGGAATAAAATCATTCATAATGCTTGGAAATCCGCTGAGCCCGGAATACTTTTCTGGGATACTATTACTAAGGAATCTGTTGCTGATTCATACTCTGATATGGGCTTTAAAACCGTTTCTACTAATCCTTGTGGAGAAATACCTCTTTGCCCTTATGATAGTTGTAGATTACTTGCAATAAATCTGTATTCTTATGTTGAAAATCCTTTTACAGAAAATGCCAGTTTCAACTCAAAATTATTCTCAGAACATGTTCATTATGCACAACGCATAATGGATGATATTATAGATTTGGAAATAGAAAAAATTGATAAAATTCTTGATAAAATTAATTCTGATCCTGAAGATGATGAAGTAAAAAGAATAGAAAGAAAATTATGGGAGAATATTAAAAGAAAAGCAGTTCAGGGACGTAGAACAGGATTAGGAATTACTGCTGAAGGCGATATGCTTGCTGCTCTTGGCTCAAGATATGGTTCAGATGATGCAATAAAATTTTCTACAGAAGTGCATAAATTATTAGCTCTTGAAGCTTATTCTTCTTCTGTTAATATGGCTCAGGAAAGAGGAGCATTTCCTATCTTTGATTTTAACAAAGAAAAAAACAATCCTATGATACTTCGTATTAAAGAAGAATATCCTGAACTATATTATAAAATGGCATCAACAGGTCGTAGAAATATTGCTCTGCTTACTGTTGCTCCCACAGGTAGTGTTAGTATTTGTACTCAAACAACCTCCGGCATTGAACCTGCTTTTATGATTTCATATAAACGTCGAAAAAAAGTCAATCCTAATGATAAAAATACTAAAATTGATTTTGTTGATGAAACAGGAGATTCATGGGAAGAATTTAGAGTCCTTCATCACAATTTTAAAACATGGTTAAAAGTTAAAGGGTATGATATTGAAGAAGTTCTTAATTTAAATGATGAAGACTTTAATAATATTGTTAAAAAATCACCTTATTATAAAGCTACATCCAAAGATGTAGACTGGCTAAAAAAGGTAAAAATGCAAGGTGCTATACAAAAATGGGTTGACCATTCAATAAGTGTTACTGTTAATGTTCCGGAAAATACTCCAGAAAGTCTTGTAAGTGAAATATATCAAACAGCATGGGAAAGTGGTTGTAAGGGTATGACAATATACCGTGAGGGTTCACGTGCCGGCGTACTTGTTAACGATAAAAAAAATGATTCTAAAAAAGAATTTAATGATACCAGAGCACCTAAAAGACCAAAAAAATTAAACGCTGAAATTATTCGTTTTCAAAATGATTATGATAAATGGATTGCTGTTGTCGGTCTTCTTGATGGCAAACCTTATGAGATTTTTACAGGTGATGCAGATGATTTTTATTTACCACCTTGGGTTACTAAAGGATGGGTAATTAAAGAGAAAGCTAAAAACCCTCAGGAACATGCTCGTTATGACTTTCAATTTCTTGATAAACAGGGTTATAAAATTACAATTGAAGGACTTTCACGGTCTTTTAACAAAGAATTCTGGAATTATGCAAAACTTATCTCTGGTATTCTCCGTCATGGAATGCCTCTGCCTTTTGCTGTTGATTTAATTTTAGATCTCAATCTTAATTCAGATACTATTAATACATGGAAGAATGGTGTTGTAAGGGCTTTGAAAAAATATATCCCTGACGGTACTGCTGCAGGAAAAGAATGCCCTAACTGTGGGGATAAAGATGGTCTTATTTACAAAGACGGTTGTTTAATATGCAAAAGCTGTGGATATTCAAAATGCGAATAATTTTTAATGTATTTTTATTATAACTTATACTAAAAAGTTTAATTTTGTAAAAAACTGTTAGGGGTGCCAATCAAAAAAAAAGGCTGAGAACACACCCTTTAACCTGATATGTATAATAACAGCGTAGGAAAACGGTTTAACTTTTTTAGATCTTGAAAAATTTTCTAATATAATAAAAGCCGTTTTATACGTATAAAACGGCTTTTATTATGGGAAAAATTACATTTGACAAATTTGCAGAAGACTATGATTCTTGGTTTTTAAAAAATAAAAATTTATTAGAATCTGAATTAAAATTGCTGGCTTATTTCCTTGACAATCCCGGAAATACAATTTCTATTGGTTGTGGTAGCGGATTATTTGAAATGCTTTTAGAGAAAAATTTTAATATTATTATTAAAAACGGCATAGAACCTTCCGAAGGTATGGCTGAAATAGCTCGTAAAAGAGGACTAAATGTTAAAATTGGTACTGCTGAAAACACTTACCTCGGTAAAAATAAATATGATACTATTGTTTTAAATGGTACTCCGAGCTATATAAAAAATCTTGAAAAAGCTTTTCTTAATGCTTATAATGCTCTTAAATCTGGAGGGAAAATTATTGTCCTCGATGTGCCAAAAGAAAGCTCTTATGCTCTTATTTATAATCTTGCTATGACTTTGGGAACTTGGAATCACAAACTTTTATCAGATATTCAACCTCTGAATCCTTATCCAATAGAATTTGTAAAAGAAGCTAAGTGGCGTACAACATCTGAAAAAATAGATATCCTTAAAAAAACAGGTTTTAATAATTTAAAATTTGCTCAAACCTTAACTAAACATCCATTATATTCAAATAATGAAGTTGAAGAACCTAAACCTGGTTATGATTCAGGTGACTATGTGGCAATTTGTGCAATAAAATAATTAATAAATATAAAATCAAAATACTATGATAACAGTAAATTCTATTTCTAATGATTTAAAAAAGATAAGAAAGAAATCCCCTTTAGTACATAACATTACTAATTATGTGGTAATGAATAATACTGCTAATGCTTTACTTGCTATTGGAGCTTCTCCTGTTATGGCTCATGCTAAAGAAGAAGTAAAAGATATGACAGGCATTGCTTCAGCATTGGTTATTAACATTGGAACTTTAAGCGAAAAATGGGTCGAATCAATGTTGATAGCTGCTAAACAAGCCAAACTTCTGAAAACACCTTTTATCTTAGACCCTGTTGGAGCAGGGGCTACTGAATATAGAACCAATGTCTGTAATATGATAATTAATGAAGCTTCACCTGATATTATTCGTGGAAATGCTTCTGAAATTATGAGTATTGTTAAAGCCGGTACTAAAACTAAAGGCGTTGACAGTATGGAATCTTCTGGCTCAGCTGTAGAATCAGCTAAACAACTTGCTTTGCAAACAAATTCTATTGTATCTGTTAGCGGTAAAACCGATTATATTACTGATGGTAAAAATGTAATTGAGATAAAAAATGGTAATGATATGATGCCAAAAGTTACTGGAATGGGTTGCACTGCCACAGCTATTACAGGTGCCTTTGCTGCTGTCAACAAAAATTATTTGATTGCTGCTGCTAATGCCATGGCTGTTATGGGAATTACAGGTGAAATTGCTGCTAAATTTTCAAAAGGTCCAGGCTCTTTGCAATTGAATTTTATTGATACTTTGTTTAATCTCTCTGAAAAAGAAATTAAAGACATATTTTTGTATTAATTTTAAACATATGAAAAAAAATATTGATTTAAGCCTTTATCTTGTTACAGATAGAAAACTTTCAAAGGGTAGAAGTCTGGAATATATTATTGAACAGGCTGTGAAAGGAGGCGTAACAATGGTGCAGTTAAGAGAAAAAGATTGCTCCACAAGAAAATTTTATGAATTAGCTGTAAAAGTAAAAAACATTCTAAAAGATAAAAATATTCCATTAATAATAAACGACAGGCTGGATATAGCCCTTGCTGTAGAAGCAGATGGATTGCATATCGGACAAAGCGATATGCCTTATGAAATTGCCAGACAAATTCTCGGAGCTGACGCTATTATTGGATTGTCAGTAGAAAATTTGGAACAAGCTATAGAGGCAAACAAATTTGAAGACCTTGACTATATTGGTTTAAGCCCAATTTTTTCAACTCCTACCAAGACTGATATAAACACTCAGCTTGGATTGCAGGGAATTAGAGATATTGCAAAAATATCAAAACATAAAATGGTGGGTATTGGCGGTATTAATTTAACAAATGCAAAAGATATTATTAATGCCGGGGCTCATGGAATCTCTGTTGTCTCAGCTATTTGTTCCGCTGATGACCCTTATCTTGCTACAAAAAAACTGAAAAAACAGGTTGTTACACCTTTAAATAATAAAAATAAATGAAACTAAACAAAATAGGAGAATTTGGTTTTATTGCACGTTTTTCTGATAAATTTAATGACCTGATAAAAAACGGTCAGAAAGGTATTGGTGATGATTGTGCAGTTATTCCTAAAAATAAAAACACATCGTTTATTATCACAACCGACCTTTTAGTTGAAGATGTTCATTTTAAAAAAGAAAAAATTTCAGCTTTTGAATTGGGATATAAAAGTCTTGCAGTAAATTTAAGCGATATTGCTGCTATGGGCGGTATAGCAAATTCTTCTTTTTTGTCTGTAGGTATTCCAAAAAATACTGATGTAGAATGGTTAGATGAATTTATTTCAGGATATCAAAAATTATCTGAAAAATATAATGTGCCTTTGCTTGGCGGCGATACAACTAAATCGCCTGATATGCTGGTGATAAATATTTGTGTTGTTGGTGAAATAGAAAACAAAAAAACAAAATACAGGTCAGGAGCAAAAAATAATGACATTATTTGCGTTACTGATTTTTTGGGTGACTCTGCCGGAGGTTTAAATGTTATTCTTAATAATCTTCCTGACAATGAAGATGATGCTAAATATTTATTAAAAAAGCATCTTATGCCTGAACCTGAGATTTTTGCCGGTCAGTGGCTGGCATCTCAAAAAGGTGTTAATGCTATGATGGATGTGTCCGATGGTATTAGCTCTGATTTGAAACATATTCTTGACGCTTCGAAATGTGCTGCAGAAATAAATCTAGAAAATATTCCTCTTTCTGATGAATTAAAAAATATTTCAGAAAAAAATAATTGGAATATTTATGATATTTCTGTTTCAGGTGGCGAAGATTATTGTTTACTTTTAACTGTTGATAAAGAAAAATTTCAAGAAATTGCACAAAATTTTCAAACAAAATTTAATCGTCAATTATTTAAAATCGGGAGAATTATTGAAGGCAGTCCTGAAATTTATTTTTTTAAAAATAATAAAAATATAGACCTTAATAAAAAAGGATATAATCATTTTAAGTAGTAATATTTTAGCGAGATTTTTATCTTAATTGCAAAAATCATAATAAATATAAAAACAAAAAATTATAAAAAGATATAAACACATGAAACAGCATAAAAGAGTTTTAACAATAGCAGGCTCTGACAGTGGTGGTGGAGCAGGTATTCAGGCAGATTTGAAAACAATGTCTGCACTCGGATGTTTTGGTATGTCTGCCATAACAGCTATCACGGCTCAAAATACTCAGGGAGTTTTTGATATCCACCCTGTTCCCGTATCAACAATAGAAACACAAATAAAAGTAGTACTTGACGATATTGGTGCTGATGCTATTAAAATAGGAATGTTGCATTCTTCCGAAGTCATTAAAACAGTTTCAGAAACATTAAAGAAATATAATATCGAAAATATTGTTTTAGACCCTGTAATGGTTGCCACTTCAGGCGATAAATTATTGCAGGATGATGCTATTGAAACTCTCGTTAAAGAGCTGTTTCCCTTATCTAAGGTTATTACACCTAATATTCCTGAAGCCGAAATTTTATTAAATACTAAAATAAAAAATAATAATGACCTTGCCCGGGCTGCAAAACAGCTGACAGATTTCGGAGCAAGATCGGTTTTGTTAAAAGCCGGTCATTTTGATAAAGAAGAACTGACCGATATTTTTTACGACAGAGAAACAAATCAAACTATCGAACTAAAAACCAAGAGGGTAAAAACAAATAATACTCATGGCACAGGCTGCACTTTATCATCGGCAATAGCATCATTTTTAGCAAAAGGCTATAGTTTGCCAATAGCTATTAAAGAAGCTAAAAATTATATTGACAATGCAATAAAACTTGGTGCTGATTATAAAATAGGCAAGGGACACGGTCCTGTACATCACTTTTATAAATTTTGGGAATAAAAAAATGAAAGATAAAATATTGTTTACAGATAAGCTATGGCAGTCTGCCGAGAAAGATATTGAGAAAATAATCTCTCATCCTTTTTGTGTTGAATTGTCAAAAGGCATTTTATCAAAAGAAAAGTTTAATGAATATATTTCACAAGACAGCATCTATATAATTGAAGATTCCAGAGCTTTGGCAATAACAGCTGTTAAAGCCGAAGATGTAGACGAGATGAAATTTCTGCTTGATATGGCCAGAGACGGTCTGGAAATAGAACATCTTTTACATGAAGAATTTATTGGATATTTTAATATTGTTTTAAACAAAAAAGCCAGTAAAATTAATAAAGCATATACTAATTTTTTATTGTCAACAGCAAAATCACAAACTTATGAAGAATCATTAGCCGCACTTTTACCATGTTTTTGGGTTTATCGCGAAGTGGGATTATCAATTGTTAAAAATTCAAAAAAAAACAATAAATATCAAAAATGGATTGACACATATTCAGGCGATGAATTTGAAATTTATAATCAGAAACTAATTGATATTGTAAACAAAAATGCAGAGCTTGCAACAGAAGAGCTTAAAAAAAATATGCTTGAAGCATTTAAAAAATCAGTGATTTTTGAGTTTGATTTCTTTGACAGTGCTTATAATTTAAAAGATTAAATTTTTACCGGGTTTTTATTTTGCTTTGCCGTTATTTAAAATTGATTATAGGCTTATATTAGAAATGAATTTTATGTACATCAAAAATCTGATTATCCCTAAAATCATTAATCTTTTTTGCAAGTAAAAGAAAAATTTTTAAATCATTTTTAATAAACCATTTTATTGCTCTTTCGTTATTATTACAAGCATCGGCAAACAGCAAAAGATTTTTATATTTATTTTTTAAGAGCCAAAATTTAGCATCTTGATTTTTATCAATAGCAGCATCCAATGCAGAAAGTTCAGGATAACCATTATTTCTAAGCCATTGAGAAGATTCTTCGCTACCTCTGATAGCAGCCGAAAGAGCAGCTAACTCAGGATAACCGTTTTTTAACAACCAATTAAAAATTTTTTCATTACCCGAAAATGTCTCTCCAAAAGCTAATAATATTTTTGCAGGATAATCAAACATAATGAAATTTTCTTTTTTAAAACTTCAACAAAAATATAATTAAATTTTTTAAATTCGTTAAAGTTTGTTAAAAATCATAAAATTACGTAATCAATAATTATATTTGTAAATAATTCGTTTAAAAATAATAATCAAATTATTATTAATTGTGAACAAAAAAATAATTAGATACATAATAATTTTAACAACAATATCACTGATTGGGTTAATAGCAGTTCAATCATTTTGGATAAATAATGCCATAAGGGTAAAGGAATCCTATTTTAATAGAAGTGTTAGCGAGGCAATGAATATTGTTGTTTATAAACTTCAAAAAATTGAAGCTGCTAATGAGCTGAAACAAAAGATAGACTATTTCCATAAAGAAAATACTTTTATCAAGTCATTAGATTCGCTTAACAGAGCCTATAATAAAGAAATTCTAAATTCAGACTTAAATTATCTTGAAAGGGCTAACAAAGAAATTGAGAGGATGAACAAAAAATCTTCTTTAGCTATGGAGGTTTTTAATGACCTTTTGAATATTAACAGTAAAAAATACATAGAAGATTGGGCTAGTAAAAATATTATTGATTCGTTAATATTTAATGAATTAGAACAAAAAAACATAACCACAAAATTTGAATTTGGTATTTATAATTCCGCAAAAAGAAAAATGACAATTGAAAAAACCGGCAATTATAAAAACGAATTATTGAAAAAAAGTTTTTCATTTAATTTATATCCTAATGATATTTTCAGATCTCCTGAATATTTAATGATATTTTTCCCAAACAAAAAGCAATTTCTTATACAACAAATGTGGGGGCTATTGTCTTTAAGTATTATCTTTATTTTGATAATAATTACCTCCTTTGCATACACAATTTCAACAATTTTTAAACAAAAAAAATTGTCTGTGATGAAAAATGATTTTATAAATAATATGACACATGAATTTAAAACTCCAATATCTACTATATCCCTTGCCTGTGAAGCCTTAAACGATAATGATATTAAAAAATCAAGGGAGATGTATAATTCATATATTAATATTATTAGCGAAGAAAATAAGCGTCTCGGCACTATGGCAGAAAAAGTTCTTCAGACTGCTGTTATTGAAAAAGGACAATTAAAGCTTAATAAAGAAAATTTAGATATTCATGAAATTATTAACAAAATCGTTAAAAATATAGAAATACAAATACAAAATAAAGGAGGAGAAATTAATACTGAATTATTAGCTGATGACCATATTATTAAAGGCGATAAAATTCATATAACAAATCTTATTTATAATTTGCTTGATAATGCCAATAAATATACTCCTGAAAATCCTATTATCAAAATTAAGACTCAAAATATTGATAACGGGATATTAATTTCTGTTGAAGATAATGGAATAGGAATATCAAAAGCAAACCAGAAAAAAATCTTTGACGACCTTTACAGAGTTCCTACAGGTAACATCCACGATGTTAAAGGTTTTGGTCTGGGATTGAGCTATGTAAAGGCAATTATTACTAAACATAATGGTAGCATTAGCGTTGAAAGTGAATTGAAAAAAGGGTCAAAATTTAAAGCGTTTTTACCTTTAATAAATAAAGTTTAAAAGAAATAAAAATAAATATCATGCAAAAAAAAATAAAAATACTTTTAGCAGAAGACGATCCAAATTTAGGTGATATCCTTAAAACTTATCTTGAAGCAAAAGGTTATCAGGCACGATTATGCGTTAACGGGCAAAAGGCTTTTGAAGCTTATAAAGAAGAAGATTTTGATTTTTGTATTATTGATGTTATGATGCCTGTAAAAGACGGCTTTTCTCTTGTTAAAGATATCAGAAGTATGGACGAAAAAATTCCAATACTCTTTCTTACTGCTAAAGCAATGCAAGAAGATAAACTCAAAGGTTTTAAAATTGGTGCTGACGATTATCTTACTAAGCCCTTTAGCATGGAAGAGCTCTTGATGAGAATTAAGGCTATTTTACATAGAACAAATCTTAACAAAAAGCCTAAAAACAAAATTTATAAAATTGGTGAATATACTTTCGATTATAATCAATATTCACTCAGCCGTAATGATAATAAACAAAAATTAACTTCAAAAGAAGCAGAACTTCTTAGACTTTTATGTGAAAATAAAAACGATGTCTTAACACGCACCCTTGCTCTTAACAAAATATGGAAAGACGACAGCTATTTTAATGCACGAAGTATGGATGTGTATATTGTTAAATTAAGAAAATATTTAAAAGAAGACCCTAAAATAAAATTGCTGAATATTCATGGAATTGGATTTAAACTGAATGTTGAAGAATAAAATTACAACTTATTATTAATAATTTTCCATAAAATACGTGAACTGAAATATTTTTGACGGTTACACAAAACTATTATTGTGCGTTTATTAGTAATATTTTTTATATAATAAGTTCTGAAGCCTTTCCACCAGCCAAAATGATAAACATATTTGTTCTCCCCTCTGCTTTTTATCCTCATACCAAAACCATAATACATTTTATTATCTCTGATTTTCTTATGATGACCTCCGGGAATAATTGCTTCCTTCAAAGTGCTTTGTTTTAATAATTTATCTGTAAATAATGCTCTGTCTAATTTAAACATATCCTCAACAGAGGAATATACTCCTTTATCTCCGATTATACCATTCATCCAGTCATTGTCTGCTATTACATAACCTCTTCTTTTTGTAGCAATATATCCTGTTACTTTATTTGGTATTTCAGGATCTTTTACTTTTGAATAAACAATGGAATTATTCATATGTAAAGGTTCAAAAATATTTTCTTTAACATATTCATCAAATGGAATTTTAGTTGTTTTTTCAACTATTAAAGCTAACAAAGCATAATTAGTATTAATATAATTATACATCCTGTCAGGTTTGAAATATGGTTTAGGATGATATTTTATAAACATATCAAGCATATCCTGATTGGACATGGGTAATTTTTTATTCCAGTATTTATCGCCTAACGACATATAACGGGGCAGACCTGATCGATGATTTAATAATAACCTCACTGTTATTCCCTCATAAGGAAAATCCTTAATATAATTACGGATGTCTTTATCATAATCAATAATTCCTTTTTCTTTTAGCTGCATAATTGAAATAGCAGTAAATAATTTTGAAACCGATGCTAATTGAAATGATGATGCAGTTGTCAGCTTTTCTTTCTTTCGAAAATTTGAATATCCAAAAGCCTTCTTATAAATTATCTGTCCTTGCTCAGCATATAAAACCGTTCCGTTAAAAAGTCTTTTTTTGTATAATCGCGAAAATATTCTATCTACATATTTTGACTTTTTATTTATCCTTTCCTGACTGATTTCTTTGAAAATAGTATCAGTCTGTGCTATTAAATCTTCTTTATATTTTTCAGCTTTTTTATTATTGCTGCTGCAAGAGATTATTAAAAATGAAAAAAATATATATATAATTTTATTGATATTCATAAAATAATTATTTATTGATGATGTATTGCAAAAGAACCTTCTAAAAAAGCCTAAACCATATTTTCGGGTTTAACCCACAAGTCAAATTCTTTTTCAGTAACGAAACCTGACTTAATAGCAGCTTCACGCAAACTTAAATTCTCTTTATGAGCTTTTTGAGCAATAATAGCAGCTTTTTCGTATCCTATGTGAGTGTTTAATGCAGTTACAAGCATCAATGAATTATTAAGATGATTTTTGATATTTTTATAATTAGGGATAATTCCGAGAATACAATTTTTTGCAAAAGAGATAGATGCATCAGCAATAAGTTGGGCTGAATTAAGAAAATCATATATTATAACAGGTTTAAAAACATTCAATTGAAAATGTCCTTGCATACCGCTGATACTGATTGTTAAGTCGTTGCCAATAACTTGAGCACAAACCATTGTCATAGCTTCACATTGTGTGGGATTTACTTTTCCCGGCATAATTGAAGACCCCGGTTCATTAGCAGGTAGAATTATTTCGCCAATACCACATCTGGGACCTGAACCCAATAATCTGATATTGTTAGCGATATTCATAAGACTTACAGCTGTGTTTTTCAAAGCCGAGGAAGCTTCAACAATGGCATCATTAGCAGAAAGAGCTTCAAATTTGTTGGGAGCTGTTACAAAAGGATATCCTGTGATACCGGCAATTTTTTCTGCTACTGATTTATCAAAGCCTTTTGGTGTGTTTAAGCCTGTGCCAACAGCTGTGCCACCAAGAGCTATCTCTGATAAACGCAATAAAGTGTTTTCAATGTTTTTAATATTATTCTCTATCTGTGTTTTATATCCTGAAAACTCCTGCCCCAATGTCAAAGGAGTGGCATCCATTAAATGTGTCCTGCCGGTTTTTATGATATTTTTAAATTCATTAGATTTCTTCTCAAAAGAGTCTTTTAATAATTTTAATGCAGGTATAGTGCTTTCAGATAAAATTTTATAAGCAGCAATATGCATGGCAGTGGGAAAAGTGTCGTTAGAAGATTGTGATTTATTTACATCGTCGTTAGGATGAATACTAATATTTTTATTTAACATATTTGCCCTGAAAGCAATTACTTCGTTTACATTCATATTTGTATGAGTGCCTGAGCCTGTCTGCCAGATTTTCAAAGGGAAGTGTTCGTTTAAAAGTCCTTTTAAAATCTCATCACAGACCTCAACTATTGAATTGCATTTACTATCAGAGAGGACACCAAATTTATTATTAGTGATAGCAGCAGCTTTTTTAAGTATGGCAAAAGCATAAATTATTTCAAGAGGCATTTTTTCAGAGCCTATCTTAAAATTTTCTAAAGAGCGTTGTGTTTGTGCTCCCCAATATTTGTCAGCACTAACTGCTATTTTACCGAGAGTGTCTTTTTCTGTCCTTGTGGCCATATATTTTATTTTTTTTACAAAAGTAATCTTTTATAGAAAAAATTAAAAATTTTTAGAAAAATCAAATTTTAATTATAAGCTTACACCTGATTTACAGGACAATAAATATTATTTGTTTTCGTTAAAATCTAAAATTTAAAACTATAGCTTATCGAAGGAATAATCGGGAACAGACTTACTTGCTTCAAAACTTTTTTCCCGTTATTAACAATGGTGTCATAATATTCTGTGCTAAAATACACAAAGAAAGGATTTTGCCTGTTGTAAGCATTATATAATCCTATACTCCAGGTTCTTTGTCCCCATTTTTTTTGTTTATGAAAATTAACGCCTACATCTAATCTGTGATAAGCAGGCATTCTAAAATTATTTCTTTTCCCAATATATTGGATATCTTGATAATAGTTGTAAATGGTTTTTTCATTATATGGCAGATATTTTTCTTTTGCCAAAGTGATAGCATTACCAGTACCATAAACCCATGTAAGTCCCACATCAATTTTTTTATTAAATTTATGAGTTACAACAATACTAATATCATGTCTTCTGTCGTATTTATAAGGAAATTTCTTTCCAAAACTAATATTTTCAAACTGTCTTTCAGCCCATGAAAGTGTATATCCTATCCAACCTGTTGTTTTTCCCAAATCTTTTTTAATAAGAAATTCCAGTCCATACGACCAGCCTTTACCTAATTCAACTTTATTCTGCCAGCTGTCGTTTTGTGATATAAAACTAGCTCCTTCTTTATATTCTATTAAATTTTGCATTGTCTTATAAAATGCTTCTACAGAAATATTATATTTATCATTGAGATTATAAAAACATCCTAAAGCATACTGAACAGACTTTTGAGGTTTAATAGTATCGGTAACAGGTAGCCATAAATCTGTTGGCAGACCTATTGAAGTGTTTGACAACAAATGAATATATTGGGTCATATGTGTATAGGCAGCCTTAACAGACAATTTTTCGTTTATCATATAACGCAATGATATTCTCGGCTGTAATGAATTATAATATTTCCCCTTTACTAAAAATCCGGAAAAATGCAGACCGATATTTGCTCTTAACAATGCATTAAATTTAATGTCATCCTCAAAATAAGCTGAAAATTCATTAGCATAAATTTTATTATTGCCAAAAGTTGTGTCAATATCTACATCAGAGTCATCTGAATATTTAAAAGCATTAACGCCGGGATTGAAAGTATGATAAATATTATTAACACCAAATTTTATGTATTGATTAGGGTTTGGCATAAAGTCAAAATCTATTTTAGCTGCAAGGTCATTGATCCCAGAAGTATAATCGAATTTAAATTTTTCTAATGAATTATCGTATTCTTCTTCTGTTTGTATTCCTGTAAGGAATTTATATCTCGAATATGTTAAAGTAGTATTGCTAAAAAGTTTTTTGTTAAGAATATAATTCCAACGTAAAGCAGTTGTAATATTTCCCCATTGCAGTTTAAACTTATTTTCTTCATAATCTGAATTATACGAATCTTTTGAATTAAAATACGCCCTGTCGTTACCCATGTATGAACTCAAATAGAGTCTGCTTTTATCTGAAAATTCATAATTTATTTTAGCATTTAAATCATAAAAATAATAACCTGCATAAAATTTGTCTAAATCTCTGGCTTCTAATCTAATAAACGGCTGAGCAAGAATATCAATATAAGTTCTCCGGGCAGAAACAATAAAAGTTGTTTTATCATTTATTGGACCGTCAATACTAAGTTTAGAAGATACTATCCCGACATTTCCCTGACCATGAATTTTTTCTTTATTACCTTCTTTCATTCTTATATCTAAAACAGAAGATAATCTGCCACCATAACGGGCAGGAAATCCGCCTTTTATTAAGTCAACAGTGTTAATGGCATCAGCATTAAAGACAGAAAAAAATCCAAACAAATGATTAGCATTATAAACAGGCACACCATCAAGTAAAATAAGGTTTTGGTCGGGGCCTCCTCCCCTGACATAAAAACCGCTTGTGCCTTCAGTACCTGATTGAACGCCGGGTAATAATTGTATTGTTTTTATTATGTCAATCTCACCTAATAAAACAGGTAAAGATTTTATTGTTTTTACAGGTATATTTATGCTGCTCATTTGTGAATTTTCAACAATATTTTTTACAGATTCTCCTCTTATTGTCACTCCCTCTAACTCAAGACTCGGACTTAAAGAAACTGTTATCACAGTATCATTTTTCAAATCAATTTCCAAAATTTCTTTTTGATAGCCTACAAAAGAAAATATAATTTTATATTTATTCTTCTTCAAGGTAAGACTATAAAAACCATAAGAATTTGAAATTGTACCTGAATAAGTTTCAGCATCAAAAACATTAGCTCCAATCAATTTTTCACCGGTAACTTTATCTTCAAGAAAACCGCTTATAGTAAATTTCTGAGAATAAATATTTGTAAAAAAACAAATTAAAAAGGCTGTAATTAAAAACTTCTTCATAAAAATATTTTAAACTTAATAATTAAAAATAAAAGATTTAACATCTGAAGAATAAGAGCCACAAATTCCACAGCCATTATTAATATTATTAAAAACCTGAACAGGCTCTGCAAAAGGATTATCTTCTGTTTCTTCCTGAGCTGACCTTGTTCTTAAATATAAATAATATTCTTTACTTATAGAATTTAAATATATTCTGTATTCCTTAATCTGTTCTGTAAAAATATATATTGGAACTTGAAATTTAAGATTGAAATCCTCTCCCGCTATAATTTTATCTTCTAATAAAATTGTACCGTCAATATTTTGAATATTTAATATCTCTTCATCTGCCTCAATATAATCTTTATAAAAAACATCTTCATCACCATAAATTTCTTTATATGAATAACGGCATTCAATCTGATAATAATTATCTATTTCAATATTATCTTTAAACTTAATATTGAACTCTAATTTTTTTTCATCATATTCATATTCATGATCAATAACAGTAAGTGTGTCAACAGAAATAATATTTGTTTTTGCAGGGATTACAGTATTTGCATCTACATTATTCATATTTGGAACACTAACCTTAATTTCATATTTTTTATTTTCCTCAGGTTTAAAATCAGAAGAAAAATAATTCCCGTTTTTAGTATAATGCAATGTTTCTATTAAAACATCATTTTCAAAAAGCTTTGCCTCTGCATTATCAAGATATTGAAAAGAATTATTATTTTCCTGTATCGACATGCTTTTGCTGATGTTTACCTTCACAAGACTATCAGGACATAAAACTGAATTTACAACTATTTTCTTCTCGTTTTCAGGTATATCAAAATTATACTTTAACGTTTTTTCACAGGATATTAAAAAAATGATAAAAGAAAACAGTATTAAATAAAAAGGTCTAAATTTATTTTTCATATATGTGTATTTTATAAAAAAACCGCAGTTAAACAAATAAATTTATCTATGTTTCATTATTATAATAAGTAAAAATACATTTTTTATTAAAAGTATAGCAAAAAAATAATTCATTGCCTGATTAATCAAATAAAAATATTTTATTTTGAATTAAGGAGAAAGAAAATTAATCTTTATATGTAAAATAAATTTTATAGTTTTGAACGATAAAAAAACATATATGAAATCTCGCAAATACATAATATTTACAGTGTTATTAATAATGATATTTTTTTCAAATTCTTGTAAAGACACACAAAACAAAGTTGTTCCATACGTATATGTAAATTTCTATATAGAGCCTAACTCATTGCAATACGAGAACATAAACACAATAGGAAATTCGATATATGTTACAGGCGGCAACAAAGGCATAATAATTTACAGAAAAAGCACTGACGAATTTATGGCTTTTGACAGGACATGTACTTATGACCCTGATGAGCCGGAATCAATAATAGAAATTATGGAACAAGGAACGCCTATTGGCATTGATTCATTATGCGGATCAAAATTTCTTTTGCTCGATGGTATGCCATTTGAAGGTCCTGCCACTATTCCTTTACTGCAATACAGAACTAATTTCGATGGAATAAGATTGCATGTTTATAATTAGATGGTCATTAATTGTCATTAAATAGTAAAATCAATTAATAAACAAAGTAATAATGACGAAAAAAAAGGCGTTTTTATTTGTTTAAAAACGCCTTTTTAAAATTTTATACTTAAAAATATTAATATCTATAATGATCAGGTTTATAAGGACCTTCAACAGGAAATCCAATATATTCAGACTGTTTTTTTGTCATTTTAGTAAGTTTAACGCCAATATGCTCAAGGTGTAAACGTGCTACTTCTTCGTCTAATTTTTTAGGTAATCTGTAAACGTCAATTTTATAATCATTATTCCATAATTCTATTTGAGCAAGAGTTTGGTTTGTAAATGAATTACTCATAACAAAAGAAGGATGTCCTGTTGCACAGCCCAAATTAACAAGTCTGCCTTCGGCAAGTAAGAAAATAGAATGTCCGTCAGGGAAAAGATACTGATCAACCTGAGGTTTCACAACAATTTTTTTTATGCCGGGAAAATGATTTAATTCATCAACCTGGATTTCATTATCAAAATGACCGATATTACAAACAATAGCCTGATCTTTCATCTTCGACATATGCTCAGCAGTGATGACATCACGGTTACCTGTAGTAGTAACAAAAATATCGCCCTGGTCAACAACCTCCTCAAGAGTTTTAACTTCATAGCCTTCCATAGCAGCCTGTAAAGCGCAAATAGGGTCAATTTCAGTAATAATAACTCTTGCACCTAAGCCACGCATTGATTTTGCAGAGCCTTTTCCAACATCACCGTAACCGCAAACAACAACAACTTTTCCAGCTATCATAACATCAGTAGCTCTTTTAATACCATCAGCGAGAGACTCACGGCAACCGTATAAATTATCGAATTTTGATTTTGTAACAGAATCGTTAACATTAATAGCAGGAGCAAGTAAAGTACCTTTTTCCATCATCTGATAAAGTCGGTGAACACCGGTAGTAGTTTCTTCGGAAGCGCCTTTCCATTCTTTAACAGTTCTATGCCATTTTGTTTTATCTTTTTGATATTCTTTTTTTAATATCTGAAGCTGAACAGCTTCCTCGTGATTTTCGGGTTTTTTATCAAAAAGCGAAGGGTTTTCTTCATAATAATAACCTTTGTGAATCATAAGAGTAGCATCTCCGCCATCATCAACAACAAGATTTGGGCCTTTGCCACCGGGAAAACTTAATGACTCAACTAAATTTTCCCAATATTCTTCAATACTTTCACCTTTCCAGGCAAAAACAGGTATTCCAATTCTGGCAATCTCAGCAGCAGCATGATCCTGTGTTGAAAAAATATTACAACTCGACCATCTTATGTCAGCTCCAAGCTGACGTAAAGTCTCAATTAATACAGCTGTCTGTATTGTCATGTGTAATGAGCCTGTTATTCTTGCACCTTTTAAAGGTTTTGTTTCAGAATATTTTTTTCTTAATGACATTAAACCTGGCATTTCTTTCTCTGCTATTTCCATTTCTTTTCTTCCCCAGCCAGCCAATGAAATATCTTTTATTTTATATTCTTGTGTCTTATCCATAATTTCTATTTTTATATTTTTTATATTTTCTGATTAATAAATATTCTTGATAATTATGTATAATTTGAAAAAGATATTTACAAATTATAATAAAAAGCTAAGCAAGATACCGGCACCAACAGCAGAACCGATAACTCCTGCGACGTTAGGTGCCATAGCATGCATTAACAAGTGATTAGAAGGATCTGCTTTTAAGCCCATATTTTGAACCACTCGTGCACTGTCAGGAACGGCTGAAACACCTGCTGCTCCAATCATTGGATTAATAGGATTGTCTTTGGGAGAAAACCAGTTCATTATTTTTGCAAAAATAACACCACCAGCAGTAGCAACCATAAATGATAATGCTCCTAAAATAAATATTAATATTGAGGATGGTGTAAGGAATACATCAGCCTGAGTAGAAGCTCCAACAGTTAACCCCAACAAAATTGTTATAATATCAATAATAGCATGGCTGGAAGTTTCGGCTAAGCGATTAGTAACACCGCATTCTTTCATTAAATTACCAAAAAATAACATCCCTAATAAAGGTAATGAAGTAGGAGCAATATAACCTGTAATTAAAAGAGCTACAATCGGGAACATAATTTTTTCGAGTTTAGAAACAGCTCTGGGCGGTTTCATATGTATTTTTCTTTCTTTTTTAGAAGTAAGAAGTTTAATAATAGGAGGCTGAATAACAGGGACTAAAGCCATGTATGAATATGCTGCAATAGCAATAGGCCCGATTAAATTCTTCACTACTTGTCCGTTAGGCATAACATTAAGACCATTAGCTAACTTAGATGAAAGAAAGATAGCAGTAGGTCCGTCAGCACCACCAATAATTCCAATAGCACCGGCTTCAGGTGGGGCAAAACCAAGATATAAAGCACCTAAGAAGGTTGCAAAGATACCAATTTGTGCTGCTGCTCCTAATAACATTAACTTAGGATTTGAAATTAATGATGAAAAATCTGTCATAGCTCCAATACCAAGGAAAATCAATGGAGGATACCAGCCTTGAACAACACCCTGATAAAAGAAATTCATAACACTTCCCGGCTCATAAATTCCTAATTTCAAATTAAAATCTACTGCCTGAAACATAGGTATATTCCCTATTAAAATACCAAAACCAATAGGTATTAATAATAAAGGTTCATAATTGAAACGAATTGCTAAGAATATAAAAAATATTCCTACTAATATCATTATCAGGTTACCGGAAGTCACATTATTAAAACCTGAAAATTCATAAAATGTGATTATTCCTGCAATTGCACCACTATAATTTTTGTATATCTCAGCCTTGCTATTATATAAAATATTGTCTTTATATAATAATTCTCTATCACCAAGCTTTAGTGTTTCCTTTTCTGTATCATATGCTGAATTTAAAGCATTTGGGTCAAGTTTTTTGTGAAAATGAGTAATAATTTTTTTATCAAAATGTAAAATTATCTTAAATTCATTTTCATTTTTGGACTCATTAATTATTTCCCATTTCCCTGTAAAAACCATTTTTACTGAGTCCATATAAAAAGAATGATCCTTATTAAATTCTATAACCTTAATTCTTTTAACATTTCTATCAGAATTACCAGTTGGATTTGGAATATAGCCCGAGGATTTATTTAACCATTTTCCTTTTGTAAGATTTGATACTTGCCCGGAATTTTCAGAAAAACTATTAGTAGATAGAAATAAAAATAATGATATTATAAATAATATTTTTTTCATTTTATAATTGTTTAATATGCTAAAATACATTGTTATTATTCAATTTCCAATAAAACATCATTTTGAAGTACAGTATCTCCAACAGCTACTTTAATAGTTCTTATAATTCCGGATTTTTCTGCTAACACATTATTTTCCATTTTCATGGCTTCCATGATAAGCAAATTATCTCCTTTATTAATAGTATCACCTTCATTAACTAATATTTTAATAATGCTTCCTGGTAAAGGAGCTTTGATAGGTGTAACACCAGTACTTTCTGTTTTCTTTATTTTGCCCTCACCAATTTTTCTCGATATTTCCTTTCGTAATAAAGTAGGTGTTTTGGTTTTTTTAACTTCAACATCAACATCAACTTTATAAGTAGTACCGTTAACATCTATTTCTGCAACATTATTTTCAAAGCTTTTTATTTCAACATCGTAAGTGATGCCTTTAATTTTAAATCTGAATTTTTTCATTTTTTTAATGTCTTGGTAAAATATTATTAAAACCGAAAATTTTTGAACTCCAAGGAGTATATTTTTTAGATATATCTTTAATTGTTACAATATTGCTTTCTTCATCATGAAGCTCATTAAAATATAAAAATAAAGCTGTACTGATAGCAGCGTTAACATCTGCATCAATATTTAAATCTTCATCTTCATTTTTTATTTTTCCTTCTTTTAACAATTTCCCTTTCAGTTTAATATTTATTAATTTAGGAATATTAATAAAGATAATAACTAAAACAGTAAGAGCAATAAAAACTACGAGCCATCCTACAATTGCAATAGTCCAGCCACCCTGACTTGCAATTGACATTAATATATTATTATTTAAAATATTCATCATAACTGATTTGTTTATAAAGGTATATTAGAATGTTTTTTAGGTGGATTGCTTAAACGCTTAGTCGATAAAGTTTGGAAAGCACGAATTATTCTAAACCTTGTATTTCTTGGTTCAATAACATCGTCAATATAACCATAGCTTGCTGCCTGATAAGGATTAGCAAATTTTTCATTGTATTCCTTTTCTGCTTTAGCAATAAATTCTTTCTTTTCTTCCTGAGTTTCTATTGTCTTAATTTTTCTACCTTCCAGAACTTCGATAGCACCCTTAGCACCCATAACAGCAATTTCTGCTGATGGCCATGCATAATTAATGTCTCCTCTTAGTTGTTTTGAACTCATAACATCGTGAGCTCCACCATAAGATTTTCTTAATGTAATAGTAACCTTAGGAACTGTAGCTTCGCCATAAGCAAACATAAGTTTTGCACCGTTTACAATTATTCCTCCATGTTCTTGTCCGCTACCAGGTAAAAATCCGGGTACATCAACTAATGTTAAAATAGGAATATTAAAAGCATCACAAAAACGGACAAAGCGAGCAGCTTTCCTTGATGATTCAATATCTAAAACTCCTGCCAAATAATTAGGCTGATTTGCAACAATACCAACAGGCATTCCGTTTAAACGGCTAAAAGCAACCACAATATTTTTTGCATAGTCTCTATGTACCTCCAAAAATTCTCCATCATCAACGATTAAAGAAATAATATCTTTAACATCATAAGGTTTGTTTGGATTTTCAGGGATAATATCATTTAAATATTCTTCAACTCTGTCGATAGGATCAGTACATTTTGTTACAGGAGGGTCTTCCATATTGTTTTGAGGAAGATATGATAATAATTTTCTAATCAAAAGTAAGCCTTCTTCTTCATTTTCTACTTTAAAATGAGAAACGCCTGATTTAGATGAATGTACATCAGCACCACCTAATTCTTCAGTAGTAATTTCCTCGCCTGTAACAGTTTTAACAACTTTAGGACCTGTAACAAACATATAACCGGCTTTTTCTTTCATAATAATATAGTCGGTTAAAGCAGGGGAATAAACAGCACCACCAGCACAAGGTCCAAAAACTGCTGATATCTGAGGAATAACACCTGAAGCTAAAATATTTCTTTCAAATATTTCGGCATAACCTGCCAAACTGTTAACGCCTTCCTGAATACGAGCGCCGCCGCTATCGTTAAGGCCAATTACAGGAGCTCCTACTTTCATAGCCTGATCCATTACCTTGCATATTTTTTGTGCAAAAGTTTCAGATAATGAACCTCCAAAAACAGTAAAATCCTGTGAGAAGATGTAAACAATCCTGCCGTCAATAGTTCCGTGACCTGTTACAACTCCATCGCCGAGAATTTTGTTTTTTTCCATACCAAAATTTGTGCAACGATGAGTTACAAACATATCAAATTCTTCAAAACTTCCTTCGTCCAACAACATGTCAATACGTTCCCGAGCAGTATATTTTCCTTTGTTATGCTGAGATACTATTCTTTTTTCTCCTCCTCCAAGTCTTGCGGTATTCCTTTTTTCAATAAGTTCTCTTATTTTATCCTGACTATTCATGATATTTTTAATATATTGTTGATTTATTTTTTTTCACAAAGTTCTGTTAACACACCAAAAGTTGATTTAGGATGTAAAAATCCAATATTTAATCCTTCGGCGCCTTTTCTTGAAATTTTATCAATTACACGTATGCCTTTTGCTTCTGCTTCTTTTAAACTGGCATCAACATCTTCAGTTGCAAAAGCCATATGGTGTAACCCTTCTCCATTTTTACTAATGAATTTTCCAATAGGACCCTCAGAATCAGTAGATTCTAAAAGTTCGATTTTTGTTTGACCAACTTTAAAAAAGGCTGTCTTTACTTTTTGATCCTTAACTTCTTCTATAGAATAACATTTTAATCCAAGTACTTTTTCATAATATTTTATGCTTTCCTCAAGATTTTTTACTGCTATTCCAATGTGTTCAATATGAGTGATTTTCATACTATAAATTTTTTTTTGCAAAGGTAAAGTTATAAATTTAATTTGAAAGTATTTTTTTATGTTTTTTATTTTTAAATGTTTTTCTCGCTATATCTCATAAAAATATATTATTTTTAATCTTAATTTTAATAAAAATCCTTGAAAATGAAAATAAACCTTTCAAATCAAAAAGAGCTTTTATTAAAAAAAATAATAATAACTATTATTTTTTTCTTTCTTTTTAATTTATCATTTGCACAGCAATTTACTGATATTCATGCAAAATTATATAAACTAATGAATTCTTCAGTTGCATGGATTGATTATGATGATGATGCTGACCTCGATATTTTTGTTTGCGGTGAAGATATTAACAACAATATCATTACCATGACATACAAAAATAATAAAAATGACAATTTTGTATTTGTTAATAAAAAAATACAAAAAATTTGCAAAGGTGACGTTGTGTGCTCTGATTTTGATATTGACGGGGATATTGATATTTTACTTACAGGTGAAACTGACAATAACAAAATTTTTTCAGGTATTTATTCTAATATTAACAGAAAATACTTTAAATATTTTAAATCGGGTATTTTACCTTTAAAAAAATCCTCAATGGATGTAGCTGATTTTGACAGGGACGGTGATGATGACATTGTAATCTGTGGTGAGGATAATGCGGGCAATTTTTTTTCAGGGGTTTATCGCAATCAAAGAAATAACAAATTTATAAATTTGAATATTCCATTAATAAGAATTACCAATGGTGCTGTAACCTGGGGTGATTATGATAATGACGGAGATTTCGACATTTTGCTTACAGGTGAAGGCTATAATGAAAATATTATCACAAAAATTTATAGAAATGATACTAACACTAATTTTAGTGATATTCATGCAAATATTATAGGTGTTAAAAATAGTTCCGTTGACTGGGGCGATTATGATAATGACGGAGATATTGACATTTTACTTACAGGTGAAGTTAATGAAAATTACTGCATTACAAAAATATACAGAAATAATGGGAATGATATATTTTCTGATATTCATGCAAATCTAACAGGAGTAAAATACGGCAGTTGCGATTGGGGCGATTATGATAATGACGGTGACCTTGATATTCTTATCACAGGAAAAACCGAAAATAATATTATTATCTCTAAAGTTTACAGAAACGATAGAAACAATACTTTTGTTGAAATCAATTCCGGCTTAACAGGTGTATGTTACAGCTCTGCACAGTGGGGCGATTATGATAATGACGGGGATATTGACATACTGCTTTCAGGTTTGACAGATAATTGTTTTCTTATTACTAAAGTTTATAAAAACAATCTTTATAATTTACAGAAAAAAATTATAAAACAAGCTTATAAACCTGAAAAAAAAGTCTTTAATACAAAAGCTACAGTTGTTAAAAGAATTTTACCTAAATATTATTTTGTGTATTCTTCTTGTTTTTGTAATCCTGACCCGGACTATGAAAAAGGTTTAAATTTGTATATCAGCAATGTTCTTTATACTGTAAAAGATTATGACCTGCAGATAAGATTTAATAAACAAATAACATCTGACAAAAAAATCTGGAGTCTGATAAATCAGGGATACAGAGTTTTAGGATATAAAACTAATAAAGAAGCTTTAAAAGCCAGATTGGATGTTATAAAAGAATATTCATCTCAAAATTTTGAAGTGCATTATATAAATTTATAATTTATTTTCTACATTCAAAAAGTGTCTATAAATAAAATACAAGTACTTTCTTACAATAACAACTAAGGGAATTGTCCGGCCATAATATTTTCGGGGCACATCAAAATATTATTTAGCTAAATATGCGTTTAAATAATGATTTTTTTTGTTTATCATCAGAATAGTATCCGTAAAGATAAAAAGAACAGAAAATTAATTATTCTACATCTTCTTCTGCTTCTTTATTCTCATTCCATTTTTTTTTAATTTTTTTGAAGTATTCAAAGCCAAATACCCAACCGATTCCAATAATTAAGCCAATAAATGTCCAGATAAGTAAAATTTGTTTTCTTTTTGGTTTGAAACTTTCCGTTGGAATTGTAATAGGTTCAATAATTGTTAATACAGGAGTATCTTCTTTTACCTGTATGCGTGCAGCTTCTAACTGTTTGGCAAGATCAGAATAAACATTAAAAATAAGTTGATATTCACTTTGCAAACGTTCAATTTCTGTTTTATCTATTTCTGTAATAATATTTTTATTTTTATCACGAAAAAGAGCTAAGTTTAATTGTGCCTGCTTAAATTCCATTTTCTTTTCATTATAACGTTCGGTAATAAATTTAAGGCGTTCTTGTGCTTTTTCGATTTTAAATTTTGTAATATATTTTTGTAAGAGTTCTAAGGCTTTCTGACCCATTTGGGCTGTTGCTAATGGCTCTGGCATAATTGATGTTAAAGTAAGATACCCTTTTCTGTCTTCTACATTTAAATAGACCATTTTCCCAATAGCATCAATTAAATCTTGTTCGTCAGTTGATAGTTTAATTAATTGTTTTTGATCTGTAATTACATAATCGGTTTCTTCTTTTTTCCCCCGAATAGCTTTAATTATTGTTCCAGGCAGACCGATTGTAAATTTTTTTACAAAACCTAATACATTTGATTTAGCATAATCAGGATTAGTGTAATAGTCATAAAAGCTGATTTGGTGATCAATACCTTTAAAATTTAGTTTTGTCTGTATTAATTCTTTTCTAAAAGGTATGCTTTGTACTATTTGAGGATAAACCATTGGATTAAGTTCTGTGCCGCTTTTGCCCATGTCAAGATTAAAACCGGCCATGGCAGCCAATGAAGAAAGTCCGCCCATTTTGCTATTACTCTGGCTTGTCTGTGGAACCAATATAGCAGTTGATGAATATTGTTTAGGTGTGAATATAGCTACAAAAAGTCCTATAATCATAAAAACAACTGTTATTTTGATGATAATTTTTCGTTTATCCCATACTGTTTTGGCGAGAGCGATTATATCGATCTCTTCTTCTTGAGACAATTGTGTCTGAGGTTGTTGATTATTTTGAAAATCTGTCATTATTTTTATAGTTTATAAAATTTTATTTTTAAAAAGTTAAATAGAATTTTTATAGTATTTTATTTCAGCATTGCCGTTTTAAATTTTTACTAAAGTTGTTTAGATAATACAAGTATAGTAAGCGCCGTTGTAACTGCTGAAAGTGTTGATGACCAAATTCCC
Source organism: Bacteroidales bacterium (assembly GCA_021158345.1). Taxonomy (GTDB): domain Bacteria; phylum Bacteroidota; class Bacteroidia; order Bacteroidales; family AUK083; genus AUK083. The sequence continues at coordinate 941 of JAGGUV010000068.1, read as the reverse complement.
TGCCAATCAGTTTTTTCTTTATTCTTATCTTTTTTCTCTTTTGGAGGTTTCATTTTCATGCTAATTATTGAACCTGTTTCTACTTTTGGATATTTCCGGAAAACAAAAAGAATTTTTTTAGTACTCTTCACCTGTCCATTTTTTAATGAAACAGTAACACTTTTTTTGTCTGTATTAGGGTCAAAACCACCGGCATAATTTTTGATATACCAACGAGCAGATTTATTCCCCTGATATACAATGTTAATGATTCCATTGTTTGCAAGTGGACTTGGATAATCGGCAAGCCTTGTACCGTATTCACGGATTGCAACAGTATTTTCGCGGCGTTCAATATTAATCACATCTCCTTCAAATAAAATAGGATCAAATCTGATGTCCCCAGGTTTATGTATAGCTTTATCAATATCCATTGTGATATTTCCACGGTTGTTAAAAGTACGGAACAATCTGCTACCCTTAGCATCTGCATCTTCCAGCAGACCGCCTGCCATATTTATGACCTCACTAAGATGGGTCTGATCTGATTTTAATACATATTTGCCTGGATATTTAACTTCTCCAGAAATTTCCACTAATCGTCCCAGAGTAAAGTCGGGTGTTAACCTAACAACTATCTGATCATATGGTTGCAAATTGAAATTATTTGGTTTAATAACCTGATAATTTGAATCAACTTCTACTGTAATCATCTCAAGACGAGCTTTTTCAGTAGGTGAAAGAATAGTGCGGAATACCTCTATTCTATTTTGTGCTGCTCCAACAGTAAAGCCCCCGGCAGCAGTGAGAACATCTTGAATTTTAAGACTGGGATCGAAAGTAAATTCCATAGGTTTTTTTACAGCCCCAAATACACGTACTGCACCAACATTGACAAATTGACTATTATCATAAACATTTAATTTATCACCAGGCTGCAAAAAGATGTTATCTGCATTTTT
>JAGGUV010000172.1 GCA_021158345.1 Bacteroidales bacterium | reverse complement strand
TAAAAAATTTAACAATTATTTTTTATCCATGTCAATTTTAAGCAAGTCGTTCCAGCGTGTGGTGTAGCAGGGCGATAGTTTTTCCTGTCGTAATTTCCAGCGTTTTTTTGTTCCCTGAATGGCATATTTAACTTTATCTCTACCTAAAGAAAAATTTATTTTATCAAGGGTTTTCATCAGGTCATTATATTTTTTTCTGTCAACTTTATCCCAAAAATTAGTTTGAATTGCATTTTCAGGAATAATATCAGTGGCAATAACACCGGTTTTTTTATAGCTGTAGCCTTTACGGAAAATCATTCTCAGAGCTATAACTGAATAATGGATGAGCTCTGGAGTATTGTTTGTTGCAACAGGCAATTGTATGGTTTTAGCATTAAAATATTGTGGGGTTTTGGCAAAGCTGTTAGTCATAATAAAAACCGTAACAGCTTGAGCGCAGGATTTTTGTTTGCGGAGTTTCTCACCAATGCGGGTAATATGTGTTGTTAATGCCTGCTCAATGTCAGCATAACTTGTTAAGGGTTTACCAAATGAGCGTGAAACAAGAATGTTTTTTTTATCGGCAGGAATAGTGTTAATACTAAAACAAGGTATGTTTCTGAGTTCGAAAACAGTTCTTTGTCCCATAACAGTCATATTTTTTCTTGCCCATTTATCATCAGTATTTTTTAAGTCAAGAGCTGTTTTAATATTTTTTGACATTAATAGTTTAGAATATTTTCGTCCTACACCCCAGATATCGTCAACAGGAAAATTTTTTAAAATTTCGTCAATATCAGAGAATTCAGTCATATCAAAAACCCCGTTATATTTGGGATTTTTTTTTGCAATATGATTAGCAATTTTTGCAAGAGTTTTTGTATGTGCTATGCCCACAGATACAGGTATTCCAGTCCACTGTTTAATTTTTTTTCTGATAACATAACCATAATCTTTAAAAATATCATCAGTAATGCCGGAAAAATCAAGAAAAGCTTCATCAATAGAATATACCTCTATTTTTGGTGCAAATTTTGAAAGACTGTTCATGACTCTCTGCGAGATATCTCCGTATAAGGCATAGTTAGAAGAAAACACATTGACATTATTTTTTTCAATAATATTTTTTATTTGAAAAGCAGGTGTGCCCATTTTTATTCCCAGGGCTTTAGCTTCGTTGGAGCGTGCAATAACACAACCGTCGTTATTTGATAAAACGACAACAGGTTTATTTTCCAACTTAGGATTAAAAATTCTTTCGCAGGAAGCATAAAAATTATTACAGTCTACTAAAGCAAATTTTTTTTTCATTTATCAGGGATAAGTTTTTTAACAGCAGATTTTATAATTTTTTCGTGGTCGAAGGCAAGGGGAGGTAAATTGTTTATATCAAACCATTTAGCATCACCTGCGTCATCGCCCGACATAATTTCAGCATTAGAAATATTAGTAAATCCTGTATAAACAACAGAAACAGTTCTACCACGCGGGTCTCTGTTAAGGTCGCCATAAGTATGAAACTGTGTTAATTTTATATTTTTTAAAGAAGTTTCTTCGGCGAGTTCTCTGGCAGCAGCAGTTTCAAGATTTTCGTTAATATCAACAAAACCACCGGGTAATGCCCATTGTCCCTGAAAAGGGAAAAATTTTCGTTTTATCAGTAGTAGTTTATAATTTTCTTTTTCTTTCAAAAAAATAATACAATCTACTGTTAGTGCAGGTCTTGGATATTTATATGTAAAACTCATAATTTTTGTCTTTTTAAAGAATCATAAAGAATATTAAAATTTATGTATTGCAAATGTAACCACTCCCCAGACTTTAAAATCAGAGTCAGAGTTTATTTCGATAGGTTTGAACATATCATTTTCTGCTTCCAGAAATAATTTCCCTGATTTTTTTATTATTCTTTTTACAAGAAATTCACCATCTATAACACCAATAATGATTTTATTATTAGCAGGTTCAAGAGAGCGATCAACAACAAGGATGTCGCCATTATAAATTCCTGCGTTTATCATTGAATCGCCGGAAACTCTGATAAGAAAAGTTGTCGACAGATTTTTTATCATATATTCATTTAAATCCAGTATCTGATCAACATAATCTTCTGCAGGAGAAGGAAATCCTGCCGAAATGTTTTCATTTATTAACGACAGTTCTTTTGCTGATTTGTTTTCCGGCAAAAATATTTCAAAATTATTTTGCGATTTTTTTGTGTTTTTCTTTTTATTCACTTAAATCTTAATTGTTTATAGTTTTTTTTATCAAAGAAATTTTTTATAAAATTATATAAATTGCAAAAACAAACAGTATTTAAGGATAAAAATTATTTGAAATTAATGAGGAAATGAATGATTGTTTGAATGGATGAAAACACAAATCTTTTTTGGTAAATAGTTATACTGGATTATAAAAAAAATCCCGGGAATATTTCCGGGATTAAATAGAACTAAAAAAATATATATACACTTTACTTTTTTATAATTTCTGGTTTAATTGAAAAAACATGGTTGCTAAAATAGGGGTTTAAGCATTGTTATATAGAAGGTTAAAGTATGTTTTTTATTTTTACAGATAAAAATGAATAAAAAAGTGT
>JAGGUV010000129.1 GCA_021158345.1 Bacteroidales bacterium | reverse complement strand
TTCTTTTAAATCAAAGTTTTTTTAATTTATACTAAAAAAACATTCAAATTTATCATAATTATTAATATGTCTAAAAAAAAAATTAATATTTAATAATATGAATTTGAGCTGTTTGTGTTTATATGTTAAAAATTTTTAATATTTTTTTCAAAAAAATTTGCACAGTATTATATTTTTATATCTTTGTCCCACAAAACTTATAGGAATTAAAAATAATGAAAAGGTTAATATATTTAGATAATAATGCGACAACGCCATTACATCCACAGGTAAAAGAAGTAATTATCGAGGCAATGGAATTGTATGGCAATCCTTCGAGCATGCATAGTTTTGGTCGCTCTTCCAAAGAACCGATTAACGAAGCAAGAAACAAAATAGCAAATTTTCTTGGCGCTACACCCGAAGAAATTATTTTTACAGCATCAGGTTCTGAGTCTGATAACACAGTTATTCACAATATTTTTTGGAATAGTTTAGATGCGAAAAATTCTTCCAAGAATCATGTAATAACTTCATCAATAGAACATCCTGCAATATTACACACATTAAAAGAGTATGAAAAAAAGGGCTTATTGTCTGTAAGTTTTTTGCCTGTTGACAAATATGGTACAATATCTACTGATGATGTTAAAAAAGCAATTAATAAAAACACGGCATTAATAACAATAATGGCTGCAAATAATGAGATAGGCACTATTCAGCCCATTAATGAAATTGGGGAAATAGCAAAAGAAAATAATATTTATTTTCATACTGATGCAGTTCAGGCAGCAGGAAAAATATCTCTTAATGTAAAAGAAATCAATGCTGATTTTCTTACCATTTCCGGTCATAAAATTTATGCACCAAAAGGAATAGGTGTTTTATATGTTAAAAAAGGAATAAAAATAAATCCTTTGGTTTACGGAGGTCATCATGAGAAATCAAGAAGAGCAGGCACAGAAAATACAATAGGAATAATAGCTCTTGGTAAGGCAGTGGAAGTTGTAGGACAGGAAATGGAAGAGGAAAACAAAAAATTATTATTCTTAAAAGAAAAATTAAAAAAAGGATTATTGGATAATATTCCGGATATAATAATTAACGGACATCCTGAAAATTCTTTGCCAAATACTTTAAATGTAAGCTTTAAATATATAGAAGGAGAATCGATATTATTATATTCCGATTTAGAAGGAATAGCAGTGTCAACAGGGTCGGCATGTTCTACAGGTAGCCTGGAACCGTCTCATGTTATAATGGCTCTTGAACCTGATCCCGAAAGGGCACACAGCTCAATAAGATTTAGTCTGGGCAGGGAAAATACTAAAGAAGACATTGATTATGTAATTGAAAAATTACCTCCGATTATAAAAAATTTAAGGAATATGTCTCCTTTGAATAAAAATTATTAATGTATTAAAAATAAAAATTATGTGGGTATATTCAGATGAAGTAAAAGAGAATTTCACAAATCCTAAAAATATTTTAAACGATGGTGAAGAATTTGTAGAAGATGGCCGCGGCGAAACAGGTAGTTCTGTTTGTGGTGATATGATGGTTATGTTTATTAAAGTTGATAAAGAAAAAAATATTATAAAAGATTGTAAGTGGAAAACATATGGATGTGCTAGTGCTATTGCATCTACTTCTATGCTTTCGGAAATGGTAAAAGGTATGACTCTTGAAGAGGCATATAAAATTAAACCTCTTGATGTTATTAAAGAGTTGAATGGTTTGCCTAATCACAAAATTCATTGTTCTGTTCTTGGCGACCAGTCACTTCGTGCCGCTATTGACGATTATTTTAAAAGAAATAATATTCCTAATTATCTTAAAGTAGAAAAAGATAAAATCATTTGTGAGTGTTTAAATATCAGCAAATCAGACATTAAAAAAACTGTTTTTAAAGATAACATAAATACATTTGAGGAACTTCAGGACGTGACAAAAATATCAACATCATGCGGAAAATGTGAACAAGAGGCACGTGCTGTCTTCGAAGAGTTTTTGTTGGAAAAAGAAGAAAATAAATAATTATGCAAATATCAACATTTGCAAGATATGGACTTAGGGCTCTTATCAGGCTTGTTAAGATAACAAAAACCGATAAAAAGGTGGCGAGCATTAAAGAGATAGCAAAAATAGAGCATATCTCAGCTAAATACCTTGAGTCTATTTTTTCTGTTTTAAAAAAAACAGGATATCTCACATCTGTTAAAGGAAAATATGGCGGCTATCATTTAACTAAACCTGCTAACGAAATTACTGTTTACGAAATTATTAATACACTTGACGGAAACATAAGTCCTGTTAATTGCGTTGATAATTTTAACAAATGTGCTGACCCGCCACCGGTTTGTACTGTTTGGTATTTGTGGAAAGAACTTGATGAAGTTATTAAAAATACATTAAACAATAAAACCCTTGAAGATTTGGCTGATAATGTTAGCAGCAAAATATTGCTTTAAAAGACAGAATCTTAAATTAATCTGACAGCCTGTTTTGATTTATCGAAAACTTAAAAAATTTAATATTTTGCTGCACTTCTTTTCTAAAATTTAAACTTTTCTATGCCCGGATTATTATTATTTATTGTGATTTAATATCCCGAGGTTTAAATCATAATTTATTATTATTTTTGAATGATGAATTCATATAAAAAAATAATACAGTCTAATTTATTTCCATATTTTTTATTTTTAATATTAGCAATAGTATCCTATTGGCAAATTTTTTTTCTGCATAATAGCATAAAATGGGATATGCTTGATTGTTATCTACCCTGGAGATATTTTGTTAGTGATGCAATTCAGAATGGTGTATTTCCTTTTTGGAATCCTTTTCAGCAATTGGGTTATCCTATTCATGCTGATTTAAGGTCTGTTTGGAATCCTGTAATTTTATTTATCAGCATTTTTACAAGATACAGCAATTATACTCTTCATTATTTGTTGATATTTTATCTTTTTATAGCAGCAACAGGAATGTATAAGTTTATGTCTTTTTTTAAAGTAGGCAAAACTATTGCTTTTATTTCTGGTGCAGCATATATGCTTTCAGGATTTTTTATTTCTCACACTCAGGAAATCTCAGCATTTTCTGCTGCTGCTTTTTTGCCTTTCGTTTTATTATATTATCTGAAGTTTTTTAAAACTTATAAGACTATTAATATTATAAAAGTCTGTATCTTTTTATTTTTTATGATAACAGGAGCTTATCCTGCTTTAACAATAATTTCGGCATATCTTTTATCTGCAATTTTTATTTATTACTTTATCCTGTTATTATTAAAAAAAGAATATAAGTCGTTGAAAACAATAGTGGTAAACAATTTGTTGCTATTGCTGATAATCATATTATTAAGCTCTGTATTTATTGTAATAATCACACAAGTTAGTCCTTATGTTAGTAGAATTAACGGGATGACTTTTAAGGATGCAATTTTTGGTTCTTTTACTCCACAATCAATGATTTCGTTTTTACTCCCATTTTCGACAGTGAAAGACAGAGTCTTTTTTAATACTAATTTCAGCATGGCTAATGCTTATTTCGGTGTCATTGTTTTAATATTTTTTATTTATTCATTATTTAAAAAAAAGACCTCTTTAGAATATTTATTGCTGGGGTTTGGAGTATTTGCTTTATTAGCTTCCTTTGGTGGATATACTCCTATCAGAAAAATTTTGTTTGATTATTTTCCATTAATGAACAGGTTTCGTTTTCCTGGTTTTTTTAACCTTTTCACTATTTTTATTTTCATTTTTCTTGCAGCCAAATCTTTATCCGATTATAATATTTTTTCAAAAGAAAACCGTATAATAATATTGCGTATTGCCTTAGCAATATTTTTTGTTTTAGCCTGTTTTTTATTCTATTCGAGCAGGAATATTTCATTTGAGGATTTTCATTTTTTTAACTCTGATTATTTATTTTGGGAGTCCGTAAAAAAATCTACTTTTTATGAACATATCTTTATTCAAAGCTTAGTTCAGATTATTATACTTTCTGTTTTTATTTTTTTAATAATTAGAAACAAAAAGGTTAAAGAAAAACTTATCGGATTATTAATTATTCTTGAAATGATTATTGCTGTTCAATTCAATATGTATTACACAGGTGTCAGCAAAACAAAACCTGCAATTATTAAGCAGTATCTCGACAATTGTCCCAAGCATTATTCTGTGCCTTCCAAGAATTTAATTTCTTTAAATACTGATAAAAATTCCAGCAAATCACCTTTGTGGAAGAACACTAATATTTTCAGAAAAAAAGTGTCTTTCGATACTTTTAATTCTTTTCAAATAGATGGATATGCTTTTTTGAATGACTCTTGCCCTTTACTTAAAGAGGCTATGTTAAAAAATTATCTGCTTTATTTTTCCGATAAAATAATCCCCGAGAATTTATTAAAAGAAAAACAGGAAAAGATTATTAATACGGATTTATTTGTTGATAAGTCTGTTTTTGATGAGCTGAAAAGTTTAAATTTAAAATCGGATATTAACGATAGTATTAAAATATTTAAATTTTCACCTGATAATATAATTGCAAATTTTTCATCTAAAAATCAACAAATTATTACACTACTACAAAGTGATTATTATGGTTGGAAAGTTTTAATTGATGATATTCCAGTAAAACATTTTACTTCAAATTTTCTTAGCATTTCAACTATAGTGCCAAAGGGAAATCATAAAATTGAATTTAAATATGAAAACAAAAATGTAATTATTGGATTTTTGATAACATACATTGTGTTTTTTATTTTGTTGATAATAATCCTTTTACACAAGATAAAACAAAATAAAAAGTATAAAGTCTATTATATTGTATTTTCGTCATTAGCAATTTTTATTTTATCATTTCAAATAATAAAATTGATAAATAAAGATGTTGTTATGCAGACTGAAAGCAGGAATGTTGTTTTTAATGAAATAAACAATTTTGAAAATAACCGGAAATTTTGGAAACTAAAGGTAGATAAAATAACAGGTGAAAAATATTTTTCAGGAGGGAATTCTTATCAAATAGATTCTTTGTCAGAATATGACTGTGTTTTTAAAGCACCCGTTAAAAACATCGTCGGAAACAAAAACCTCGACATTTCAGTAAAAATAAAAGTCTTTATAAATACCCCTGTAAATTCATTTTTAGTTTTATCTGTTTTAAGAAATAATGAAAGAATTTTGTGGAAAGGCGTTCCAATAAGTGATAAGCTGATTAACTTAAATAAATGGCAAAATATAGAACTCACGCTCAATAATAATGAATTAAAACAGGGTGATATTATAAAATCGTATATCTGGAATAAAGGGAAAAATAATTTATATGTTGATGATTTCGAGATAAAAATTTTCTCAAAAGACAGAAATTAAAATTCTTTATCTTTAATAATATAATTAGGTCTTCGTTTATTTTCCATAAACAATTTTCCAAGATATTCGCCCAAAACGCCTATCATAAACAATTGTATCCCTCCGATAAACAAAACGCTAACAATTACCGAAGTCCAGCCTGTTATTGCCCTATCTGTGAAAAACGCAATATACAAAGCGTATAATCCGTATAAAAACGAAAAAAATGAAATTATAAAACCCAGAATAAGAGAAAGTTTCAAGGGTTTTATACTAAAAGATGTTATGCCTGATAAAGCGAATTTTATCATTTTTTTTAATGAATATTTTGACTCACCTGAAAATCTTTTTTCCTGTTTATATTTTATTGTTGTTTGTTTAAATCCAACCCATGAAACTATACCACGGATATATAAATAATTTTCTTTAAATTGTTTTATGGCATTTACAACCTCTCTGTCGATAAGTCTGAAATCAGCAGCATTATAAGTCATTTTTACGTCTGAAATACTATTGATAATTTTGTAAAACAATTTTGATGTAGTTCTTTTAAAGAAGCCTAAACTTTTAAAATTATTTCTAACAGCATAAACAACCTGATAGCCTTCCTGCCATTTTTCTATCATTTCATCAATTAACCCGGGAGGATGTTGAAGGTCGGAATCGAGACTAATTACGCAGTCGCCTGTAGAATAATCAAAGCCTGCTTTTATTGCATTCTGATGACCGAAATTTCTTGAAAAAGAAATGATTTTTATCTTTTTATTCTTGTTGCGGATTTCTTTTATTTTTTTTAAGGTTTTATCATAGCTGCCATCATCTACAAAAATTATTTCGTAGTCATTATATTTTTTTAAAGTTTTAAGCAGTATTTCTGTTAGTGGAATAATATTATCTTCTTCGTTATAGCAAGGGATAACTATTGATATTTTAAAATTGTTTTCCATGAGTTTAAATTTTTAAATTGCCTGTTTTTTTACTTTAAAATTTTTTTGAAGATTAAAACTTAAAAAATATTAACAAATTATTTTATTCTTCATCTTGCCAATCACCATTTTCTTTAATAATATTGATGAGTTCATCAACAGCATATTTTTCGTCAATATTTTTTTTAACAATTTTATTTGCTTTAAAGAGAGTTATTTTGCCTTTTTCAGAGCCTACATAGCCATAATCAGCACCTGCCATTTCTCCGGGACCATTAACAATGCAGCCCATAACTCCTATTGTTAAGCCTTTTAAATGTTGGGTGCGTTTTCTGATTTTTTCAAGAGCTTCTTTGATATTATACTGTGTTCTGCCGCACGACGGGCACGAAATATATTCTGTCTTTGAAAATCTAAGTCTGCATGCCTGCAATATCTCAAAACTTATTTCCGTCCTTTTTTTTACGTTTATTTTGCCGTCAGTAGAAATCCAAATGCCATCACCAAGACCATCAATAAACAAAGCCCCAAAATCTACTGCCGAGTTTATTACTAAATTTTTATAGTCTGTATTTTCGTAATTGCATTTTAAAATAACAGGATTTTTACAATTGTTTTTTTCTAATTCAGATAATATTTGTCTTTTTTCTGTAATCGCATTATTATTTTTACTTTCTATAACTAAAATTGCTGTTTTGTCATTTTTTATTTTTTTGATGAAATTAGCTTTCAAATTATCATGACAAATAAGAATAAAATTTTGTTTGTTAGATTTTTCTCTATCGGAAAGATATTCTTTGGCAGTAAATAAAGGAAAGTAATTTTGCTTTTCTTTTTGCCATTTTTCAACATCCTGAATTATGAATAAATCTTCAGGAATTTCGTGATTGATATTAATATCGGCAACATAAAAATAATCGCTGCATAAACTGTTTTTTACCCATTTATTTTCCTTTTTAGTAAAGCCTTCTTTAAACAAAGTGTTTTCAAATTCAGAATCAGAAAGTAAATATTTGTTATGAATATTTGAAAAATCGGAAATTACAACAGGCACATTTTTACCGCCAATATTATTAATTTCCCGGCTTTTAAATTTTTGATAATTATAAGAAGGTTTTGATATTTTTTCAACACTATTTTTATTTCTACAGGAATATTCTTCAGCAAGTTTTATAGCAACAGGCACTTCATTAACAGGGTCTTCGGTAAGTGAAACTCTTATTGTGTCACCAATTCCGTCAATTAATAAAGCCCCTATTCCAATCGATGATTTTATCCTGCCTGGAACACCTGCTCCTGCTTCTGTAACTCCGAGATGAATGGGATAGTCGAGATTTTCTTTAATCATTCTGTTAATAAGCAATCTGTTAGCCTGAACCATAACTTTGGTATTGCTTGCTTTCATAGAAAGTATAATGTTGTGATAATCAAAATCCCTGCAAATATTCACAAATTCCATAGCAGCTTCAACCATACCTTCGGGAGTATCGCCGTAGCGGCTCATAATTCTTTCTGACAAAGAACCGTGATTGCTGCCAATACGCATAGCAGTTCCATTCTTCTTGCAAATTTTTATTAACGGATAAATGTTTTCGCGAATTTTTTCTATCTCTTGATTATATTCTTTATCTGTATAAGAAATTTTTCCTTTAGTGTTTCTGTCAACGTAATTACCCGGATTAATTCTTACTTTTTCGACAATAGCGGCGGAAATTTCAGCAGCCTTGGGATTAAAGTGAACATCAGCAATTAACGGGACATTATAACCTCTTTTTTTTAATTCTTCTTTTATTAAAGCAAGATTTTTGGCTTCTTTATTTGTGGATGCAGTAATTCTTACATAATGGCACCCTGCTTTTATTAATCTTATACTTTGTTCAACATTGCCAATAGTATCCATAGTATTTACTGTAGTCATTGATTGAATTCTGACAGGATAATCCCCGCCAAGAGGTGTATTGCCGATATTTACTACACGGGATTGAAATTTCGAATCTGATATTAAATTACTATTCATAATTATCTTTAAAAATCTTCGGTATAAATAATATTCAAAATTATTAAATAATAAGATAAGAATATCTGTAAAAGATGATTATTTTGAAATTAGTCTTTTTCTTAATTATAAATGAGTAGAGTATAAAAATAAGGATGGTGAAATGAATTAATAGAAGTCCCCTTAAATCAATTCATTTTTTTTTGAGCATTGTTTAATAAAAATAAAAAGTAAAATTGTAAAAGACCATAATGAAGAGCCACCATAGCTAAAAAATGGTAAAGGAATTCCAATTACAGGAAATAAGCCAATAGTCATACCTACATTAATAGAGAAATGGAAAAATAATATTGAAGCGACACCATAACCATAAAGTCTGCTAAATTTTGATCTTTGCCGTTCAGCCAAAATAATTATTCTGATTATTAAAAATAAGAATAAAACAATAATAGTAAGAGCCCCAATAAAGCCAAAGTCTTCCCCAACAGTACAAAAAATAAAATCTGTGGACTGTGCGGGAATAAAATTATATTTCGTTTGAGTACCCTTTAAAAAACCTTTACCAGTGAAACCACCGGAACCTATTGCTATTTTCGACTGATTAACATTATAGCCTGCACCGTGTGGGTCAGTCTTTTTGCCCAATAAAATTTCAATTCTTGTTCTTTGATGATATTGTAATACATTTTCAAATATGTAATCTACACTTAAAATATATACAGAACAGATTGCAAATATTCCCAGTATTTTAAAAAAGGTTTTTTTATACTTTTTATACTTTTTTAATAACAAGAATGTCATAAGTAATAATAATCCTGCCAATATTTGTAAAATCAAAATTTTACCTAATAATAAAGTTACTATAAACAATATAATTAATACTGTTCCAATAATAATAGTGTTTTTAAAAAAACCATCACGGAAGAGTACAATAATAAATGCTAAATATACTAAAGCAGAGCCTGTATCATTCTGAAGAAATATTAATAAAATTGGCAAACCAATAATAAAAGCAATTTTCAGTTTAGGATATTTTTTTTTATTATTAATATTAATAGAACTGAGATATTTTGCAATGGCAAGATTAGTAAAAATTTTAGTAAATTCAGAAGGCTGCATAGCAAAACCACCAATTTTAAACCATGATTTAGCACCGCCAATTTCTGAACCAAACATTAATACTCCTATCAGTAATAAAATACATATAGCATAAAAAGTATATGAAAGTGCTGAAAAAAATTTAGGGTCAATCATCAAAATAATTAAAATAAGCACAGTTGATGCTACTATCCAAATCAATTGTTTACCGTAATTTTGAGAAATATCAAAAATAGAACTGACATTAGGTTTATATCCGGCAGCATAAATACTTATCCAACCAAATATTACCAAAAGGAAATAAGTGATAACTAAATACCAATCAATATTTTTAAATATATTTTCTTTTCTTCTCAATTTTCTGAAATTAAATTTCCATCAATAATTCTTTGTTCAACATTTTTTCTTTTAACAGTCTTATTTAAATATTTTTCAATCATCAAAGTAGTAATAGGAGCAGCCCAAGTGGAACCAAATCCTGAATTCTCAACGATTACAGATATTGCTATTTGAGGATTATCTTTTGGAGCAAATGCTATAAATATTGAATGGTCTTTCCCATGAGGATTTTGAACAGTACCTGTTTTACCACAAATTGATAAATCTTTTACTTTATACCACTTTGCAGTGCCTTCAGATTTTTCAAAAACATCATACATACCTTGTATTACAGGTTCAAAATTTACGCTGTCAATTTTTGTAATATGCTTTAATTTATCAATATTATATTTATTATAAATATTGTCAATTGCCCAAACAAGATGAGGAGAATAATAATATCCTTTATTTGCAATTATAGTAGCAAGATTAGCAAGCTGGACAGGTGTGACAAGTATCTCTCCCTGGCCTATTGCAAGAGACCTTATTGTTAATGCATTCCAATGACCTTTACCATAAATTCTGTCATAATAATCTGCAGAAGGAACATTTCCGCTTCTTATTGAAAACAAATCACCATTAAATTTACTGTTAAAACCAAAGCTTAAAACATATTCTCTCCAAGCACAATAAGCATCACGTACAGAATTATATCCGGGATTATTTATAATATTTTTAAACACATTCCAAAAATATGAATTACATGACACTTCAATAGCCTGACGTAAATTTAAAGGAGAAATATGATAGTGAGTACATTTTATAGGCGTAGATTCAGGTCCCTGACAAGAAAATTTTGTATTAGGGCTTATAACTTTTTCTTGCAATCCTATTAATGCATTAACAGGTTTAAAAGCAGAACCGGGAGGATAAAGTCCTGTATTAGCTCTGTTTATTAATGGCTTTATTGAATCGTGTAATAAATTATTGTAATTTTTACTGCGCTCTTTTCCTATCAATAAATTAGGGTCATAAGACGGGCTTGAAATCATTGCAAGTATTTCGCCTGTTTTTGGTTGAATAGCAACAATGCTACCTTTTTTGTTCAACATCAATTTTTCTCCATATTCCTGAAGTTCTGCATCAATAGTCAAGTACAAATTTCGTCCCGCCTCTGCTAAAGTATCATATCTGGCATTATTAAAACTACCTTTTTCCCTGTTATGAACATCTACTAAGATAATTTTAACGCCCTTTTTACCTCTAAGCTCTTTTTCATAAATATTTTCAATGCCACTTTTTCCAATATAATCCCCTGATTTATAATACTTATCTTGTTTTATATCATTATTAGTAACTTCACCAACATATCCAAGCAAATGTGGGGCAATAGCTATTGGATAATCTCTTAGCGTACGTGGCTGAATAAAAAATCCGCTAAACTTAAATAATTTTTCCTGTATATAACCGAAAGTTTTGTTTGATATTTGATTTTCAAAAACAGAAGGTTTATAAAAAGAGTAATTTTTTGATTTTTCGATCTTTTCTATAAATTGCTCTTTGCTAATATTAAGTAACGAACAAAATTCATTTGTGTCAAGATTAGAAATTTGGTTGGGAATCACCATAAGATCATAGGAAGGCTTATTACAAATAAGCAATTTTTCATTTCTGTCAAAAACTAATCCTCTCGCAGGATATTGACGGATATGTCTTATTACATTATTTGAAGCATCTAATTTATAGCTTTTGTCAATAACCTGAATATAAAATAACTTTAGGGTAATTATTAAAGCAATAAACAAAAATATCCCGATAATTATAAATTTTCTGTTTGAATTAGTTTGTCTATTCATTAATATATCTGGTAAAAAATTTTCTATACAAAATTAGTTTATTATTGGCTTCTTGTTTACAATTATTTCGGGAGTTTTAATAACATTACTTTTATTTAAATCTCTGTCAAGAATATAGGCTTCAAAATAAATTGTGTCAAAATCAGGATATGCTTCGGGGTCATACTTATTATTTATAAAAAGAGTATCATAAATTTCACCTTTTACTGCTTTTTCCTCTCCTTCGGGAAGAACATAAGGTAATCTGCTGTTAAATGTTACTCCTTGAAAATCAATCTTTTTAAACACTCCTTGTCTTTTTTCAAAATAAGAAATAAAAAAATTATAATCAAAGGGAGGCAAAGTGTCTTCCTGGTTTAAACCTATGTTACCATCTCCGTCTTTATATGAAATTATTAATACTCCTAATGAGTCAACGCCTTCTATTGTTTGAAGTTTTATAAAATTTTCAAACTCTATTGATGGAATATCAGGATATTCCTCCTTTTTTATACATGATGTTATAATTATTAAGATTGTAATAAACATAAAAATTTTATGTTTTAAAAAAAATTTCACCTGCATATTTTAAATAAATTTTAATTATTTTATTTTGCCTTAAATTTCTTGTTAATTTTGTATTAATGATTGAAATTAAATCCCCCTTTTATCATATTACAAATATATCAATAAATGGATAAAATATTTAAAATTAAGACAAAAAAAGAATTTAATATTCTGTGTATTGATATTTTTCATCATCAATATAAAAACAATAAAATCTACCATAATTTTGTTGATGAGCTAAAAATAGATGTTAACAAAATAAAAGAATACACCGAGATACCATTCCTGCCAATAAATTTTTTTAAAACACATATAATAAAAAGCACGGAAGACGAGGCACAAAAAATATTTTTAAGTAGTAGTACTACAGGTCTTAATCAAAGTAAACATTATATTAACGATATTGAAGTTTACAATAAAAGTTTTCTTGAAACATTCAGAATTTTTTACGGAGAACCTGCTGATTATTGCATTTTGGCCTTGTTGCCGTCATATCTTGAAAGAGAAGGTTCTTCATTAATATTTATGATGGACAGACTAATAAAAGAGAGTAAAAATTCAAAAAGCGGATTTTATCTTAATGAGCATAAAAAATTAGCTGAGACATTAGAAAGCTTAAAAAAAGAAAAACAAAAAATATTTTTATTGGGTGTGAGTTTTGGTTTACTTGATTTTATTGAAAATTATACAGTAAAAATTCCTGATGCTATAGTTATGGAGACCGGAGGAATGAAAGGCAGAAGAAATGAAATGATTCGTGATGAGCTGCATTTTTTGCTGAAAAAATCATTTGGTGTAAAAACAATACATTCTGAATATGGCATGACAGAATTATTATCACAGGCATATTCTTTTGGTAATGGTATTTTTAATACTCCTCCATGGATGAAAATCCTTATTCGTGATATTAATGATCCCTTGTGTTTAATTGATAAAAATAAAACAGGAGGTATTAATATTATTGATCCTGGCAATTATAATTCATGCTCGTTTATTGCAACACAGGATTTAGGCAAAATTAATGATGACAATAGTCTTGAAATTATCGGCAGATTCGATAATAGTGATCTTAGAGGCTGCAATCTGCTTATCTCCTAAAATTATAGCCCTTTTATATCTTTTTATGGCTCTACTGTTATTTTAATGGAAAATAATTTTTCTGTGATTCTATAAAACAGCTTATAATGCTTAAATGTTTCAAAACAATTAAATATCAGTTAATGAAGAATTTATTATAGATAATATTTTGTCTTTGTATCAGAACTGTTTTTATATTTTCGCATTTAAGCATTTTATCATTTTCGCATTTGTCAATATTCCACTAAATTCGTGGTAGTACCCTTTTTAATAATTACAATATTTTAAACTAAAATAACAAAAGCCTCCGGACATATGATATCTGGAGGCTTTCGTTTAATAAAATATTTTATGTTAATCTACTATTTCTGTATTATTATTTTTTTGAATACAGCATTGTTATTTTCTTTATTTATTGAAAGATAATAAACACCATTCGGAAGGTTGCTCAGATTAATATTTTTTGAATATTTTGATGTAATTTTATTGTCTTCAAAAACTATAGAACCTATTAAATTATATATTTTTATGTTTTTTACTGATGTTGCATCATTGATAACTAATTTAAATGTTCCTGTATTTGGATTAGGATATAAATTAATATTTTCTGATTGAGATAATCTGTTAATTCCCACAGTGTTTTTAACATATATTTTTAAAGAGTCAGAAAAATCACTTTCTCCACAATCATTAATAGCTTTTACTTTAATATAAGCTTCACCAAGATAATCTAAACTCCATTCTATTGTTGCATTATTCATTTCAGAACTTATATTTCCTGCCTCACCAGGATATAATGCCCATAAATAATCTGTTGCAAAATTGGACGGAGTAACTGTATAAGTTGAAGAAGTAGTATAAGCCAGGTCAACGGTGTCAGCACCTACCGGCATGTCAGGGGTTAAGGGTAGAGGATTAATTGACAGAACCATCTCGTCAGTAAAATCAGAACAAGGATAAATACCGTTAACAAGAATTGTTAAATTAGTATTTCCATTAATGATGTCTTGTTCACCCGGAGTATAAACAGGTGTCAATAAAGAAGTGTCGTTAAAAACACCATCGCCAGATGTTGTCCATGCAACATTAGTATAATTATAAGCAAAAGCATTTAAAGTAAAATCAATACCTTGGCAAATAGTAGTATCATTTCCAGCTGAAGCAAATGGAGCAGGATTAATAAATAAAGTCATATTATCACTAAGAGAGTTACCCTGAAGATTGGCAGCAGTGATAGTTAAGACAACATTTCCGGTTTCAATATCGTTAACACCCGGAGTATAAACAGGGTTAAGGATAGTAACATTGTCAAAAGTTCCGTCACCTGAAGTTGTCCATAATAATGAATTATAATTTTCAGCTGTTGCTGATGGAGTAAAAACGCTTCCTTCGCATATAGTGTCATTATCACCTGCTGAAACATTTAACATAGCATGTTCTATAGGGAAATAGATATCGTCTATCCAGGCGCAGTCGTCACCAGCAGTATTAGCACCATTTTTAATATATTTCCATTCTAAGTTGTGAGTTCCGGGAGGAACAGCAAATTTTTTAAACGACCAGTCAATATCACCACTCCATTCAGCTTTAACATTTCCGTCAATATAAAAAATCAATTTATCGCCATCTTG
>JAGGUV010000161.1 GCA_021158345.1 Bacteroidales bacterium | reverse complement strand
TTGATTTTTTTTTGATATTCGGTAAAACTACCTTTGTATTAATCGAAATGTATTCAACTGAAAACGCATAAAAAAAATTAAATGCCAGACCTGTAGCACGGACTTGGAGCCGTACTACAGGATTTTATTTCCCGTGGTACGAATTGCCTCGTGCTACGGGTTTTAATGATTATTCTAACAATTTTAAGCTGTCCTTACAGGAAGTTAAAATATTTAATTATCTTTTACCCAAGGCGTTGCCGTTGGGCTGAAATAATCTGCCCTTTCAGGGCGTGAAATTATAAATAATAATTTTCATTCATTTGTTTTCCCCGTGAAATTCAGCTTGCTGAGTATTTTATCAGGAGAATTTAATAGAAAAAATAGATATTTTTTTATTGTATAGCGGGCTGAAAGCCCATTTTAATTCAGCCCGAAGGCAGCGCCTCGGGATTATAAAGTTTATGTGAGGTAAAATCGCCCTGAAAGGGCAGATTAAAATAATAATAAATGAAAGTTAATTATTCAACAATAACGTGTTTAGCCCGATGTAATTATTTTTTCATTCCAATAATACAAATCGTTCCAAAAGATTAAATCTTTGCCCCGAGCGGCAGGGATAGTAGCGGTAGCCTGATGAAATAATAAGTTTTAGATTTTCTTATCAGGCGGAGGCTGACGTGAGGAAGCCCACGTACTGCTTAGAAAATCTTACTTATTATGAAATCAGCTACAAGCGGATAGCCCGTTAAGCCGCCCTAAAAAAAATATTCTATTATAAAAAACAGGTAAAACAACGGCTTTATTTAATTTTTATCGTCTTTTTTCAATATCCTCCCCACTTCTTGAAAAAACAACTTAACATCAGTTTTCTTTATCAGAAAATCGTTAAAACGACTTTTTGTAAGTTTCACAAAAACAATAAGCTGAAAGAGGCAGATGGTAAAATAAGATACTGAAGCTGTGATACCTGCGCCTAAAATATTGTATCGTGGTATGAGTGTAAATCCGAGGGCAAAGGTGATTATTAATCCTATGCCTGAGCTAATAGTGTTATAATAGTGTCTGCCTGTACCTGAAAAATAGTGACTGAACATCATTGACATAGACATAGCGACAATGCCGACGCTGAGGCTGGAAATGACAATTTTGATATTAGAAAATTCTTTGTGAAAGACGAAAACAAAAACATTTTCTGGGATTAACAAAAGTATTGCAACTAAAATCAGAGTGATGACAAAAGTGAATTTCAGAAATGCGAGTGTGAGGTATTTGTTGTATTCTTTGTCTTTGGAATTGGCAATTCGCGAATACTGAACCATAGAAACGCTTTTACCGACAAGCCATGTTCCCTCGGAGAGTTTATTGCCGACAGAATAGACGCCGAGCATTGCTTTATTAAAATATGAGGTGATGATATAATAGCTTAATCTATAGTTTAAAAATTGGAGGATGTTTGCAAACTGTACATAGGAACCGTATTTCAGGATTTGTTTTATGATATTACCGAGGTCATTGAAGCCTTTGAATTTTAAATATTTAAGTATTGAGACAAAGCTTAAAACAAAACCGACAGAATATCCAACATATAAAGCATTGACGTAAGAACTGACTTCGACTTTTTTAAGCACAAAAATAAAAAACATAAGTGCTGCAAAAAGGCCGGAAAATTGCAGTACAGAGATGGAATTATAGAGTTTTATTTTTTCTTTGGAGAGCAAAATATTCTGGTTTACAGCAGAAAAGGATTGTATTATTGAGAGCAAAAGCACGTCATAGATAAATTTTGCCGGGACAGCATTAAAAAGATTTAAAAAGTATGTAACTACAAAAGCTGAGATAATAGCCCAGATATATGACAATAAAAATATTATAAAGTTATCGTGCCTGGGTAAAAGATAAACTAAGGCACCGCCACCGAAAAAATTGCTAATCAGCAAAACAATGGTAATGCCGAGGACAATTTCAGCGATGATACCTGCTCCTTCGGCACCGAGATTGCGGGCATAAACAATTACAATTACAAAGCTTAGAAATGCGTTGAACACCCTTGCTCCTGCTGTGCCTATTATCTTTTTTAACATTATTTTCTAATTATTTTCCTCTTTAAATGATATAAAAAATTATTATAGTCAAATACAAAACGTTTTCCGTCAATAATAGTATAATTTCCGCAAGCAGAAATAGTATGAAAAGCTTTATTATAAACTGAATTTTTAAAAGGCTTCAGAAAACTTACTGTAGTTTCAGAAAATTCAAAAGGTGTAAGTTTAAGAATTTTGTTGATAGCGAGAGTGCCACCATAGGTTTCGGCACAATTTTGTGCAGGTCTGTAAAGTTCGTTATTATGATAAAACAGATTGCCTGCGGGTCGCGATGAGCGGATGTCAATTTTTACAGGGTTGTTTTTATGTGGTTGATAATCACCTGAAAATTCTTTTGAATAATAGATGTACAGCATAGAATTTGAAAATTCTTTAACTGTAAAAAACAGCCACCAAAAATTATTGTATTCAAACAAAACCGGGTCAACAACCTGCATATTATCAATCAAAGTCCTGACAAAAACGAATTTTTTATCTGCTTTGTCGAGTTTATAAATATCTAATCTCTTGCTTTGCGATGCTTCGGGTATAGAAAATATTTCGTCTTTATATTCAACGATAAAAGGGAATGATAAATGATACGGAGTTTCAATTGCCACAGTCTTTTTGCGGGTTTTATAATCAATTTCAGAGATAATGCCTTTTCTGTTTTTATAGATATAATCTTCGAATAAAATTTTCAGATTCCCGTTATCGGAAAAAGCAAAAGGGTCGGCGAGAT
>JAGGUV010000144.1 GCA_021158345.1 Bacteroidales bacterium | reverse complement strand
GTTATAATTTTATACCATGATACAAATTCCATCAACAGGAAAATTATTAATATCAGATCCGACATTAGATGATTATTATTTTAATAAATCAGTAATCTTAATTGCTGATTACAATAAAAAAGATGGATCATTTGGTATAATCATAAACAAGCCTATCAATACAAGATTAAATGACATTTTATATGATTTTTCTGATTTTGACTCTCAATTGTATTTAGGTGGTCCAATAAAAACCGACAGAATATTTTTTATACATACACTTGGAAATATTATTGAAGGCAGCAAAAAAATCCTTAACGGAATATATTGGGGCGGAGATGTTAACACAGTTAAGTATATGATAAAAAACAAAGAAATAAACTCTGAAAATATCCGCTTTTTTATCGGCTACTCAGGCTGGGCACCTATGCAACTTGAAGAAGAAATTGAAAATCATTCATGGATAATTTCTAAAACAACTGCAAATGATATTATTCATATAAAACCAAAAAAATTATGGAGAAATCTCATACTTCACTCAGGTAAAGAACATGCTATGTGGGCGAATTTCCCTAGAAATCCTATTTTAAACTAATCGTTATTTTATTATTTGATTTAAAAAATTAACAAACAAATTTGGTTTTAAAATTAAAGTAAAAGCAATACCAAAAACTGCACCCCAAAAATGTGCATTATGTCCTATATTGTCTTTTGAATTTTTTGCCATATATGCTGAATAAATTAAGTATATTATTCCAAAAATAAATGAAGGTATTCCTATCGGGATAAAAAACATATAAATTTTATCTAACGGGCTAATAATAATACTCGAAAACACAATTGCAGAAACAGCACCTGAAGCACCTACTGCACTATAATATGCATTATTTTTATATTTCCTAAAATCAAAAACTACCGAAAATAATATCCCTCCTACATATAATAATAAATAAAACAAATATGCTTTTACTCCAAACAAATATTTATATGAATATTCCACAACTCTTCCAAAAGAATACAGGACAAACATATTTACAACAAAATGTAATATGTCAACATGTATAAATGCATAAGTAAAAAACCTGTACCATTCCTGATTATTTTTTATTGCATAAGGTTTAAAAGAATATTTTGAAAAAAGTACTTTATTCGAAAAGCCTGCTAATGAAAATATTACAGTAAAAACTATTATTACTATTGTCATGTTTATAATTTTTTTTTACTTTAAAATACAAAATAATTTTATATTTTTGAAAATTATTATTACTTCATTTAAATGAATATAGAAAAAAATAATAATTATTGCAAAAGTAAATGAAAATAAAATTAAACTTTATAATAATATCAATTCTTTTTTTTATTTCTACAAATAGTGTTAATTCACAAGAAATGCTGGGAATTGTTAACAGCAATTATTCGGGTGTAAATAGTACATTAATAAATCCTGCGTCAATGTTAAATTCAAAATTATTTTTTGATTTTAATATAGCAAGTGTAGATATTTTTGCTCAAAACAATTATACTTATTTAAGCAAGAAGGATTACAAATTTTCACGATTTTTCAAATTAAATCCTACTTTTCCAAAACACGAACCTGACAATGAAATAAACTATTACGATATAAACAGTACTGACAGTAAAAACGCATATATAAATATTCGCACAATTGGTCCGTCAGCCATGTTTATTTTCTACAATCACGCTTTTAGCATTCACACTTCTTTAAGAACAATTGTACAAGCAAAAAACATCCCATATAATATTGCAATCCAAGCGTATAAAGGCATTGATTATGAGCCGTTACAAAATATTAATTTTGATAACAACAATTATAATTTCACAGAATTATCATGGACAGAAATAGGTTTTAGTTATGCATATTCATTTTATTGTAAAAGAAAAGATTATTTGTCAGCAGGAATAACTATCAACAAATTATACGCATATTCAGGTACTTATTTTAAGTTCAATAACACAAAATATAAAGTTACTAATGATACAACTTTAACTATTAATAATATTGATGGCGAACTTGGTTTTTCCTTACCATTAGATTACAATAAAAATAAATTTATCAACAATAAACCTTATATTAATGATATTAGAGGCAAAGGATGGAGTTTTGATATTGGAATAACTTATCAAAAAAAAATACATGAAATATCCAACAGACACAAAAAAAATATCTGTGAAAAAAAATATCAGGATTATAAATACAGAGTTGGAATATCTTTACTTGATATTGGCAAAATAAATTTTAATAAAAATGCTCAAAAGCATTATTTAGATAATGTAAGCCATACTATAAATAATGTAAATAAAGAAAATTTTACAAATATCAATAACTTAATAAAAGATTTTAGCTATAGATTTTACAATGATTCAACGCAATCGTTTCAATCAGATAATTTTTCTATTGCTTTACCCTCTGCAATTAGTTTACAATTTGATTATAGATACAAAAAAAACTGGTATTTCAACAGTTCATTGTTTTATTCATTAAAAATAAATAATGAAGGACAAATTAAAAGACCCGGCATAATATCTATTACACCAAGATATGAAAACTACAATTTTGAAGTAAATATGCCTATTTCATTATATGAGTTTACTGAGCCCAGAATTGGTTTGTCTGTGAGGCTTTATAATATCACAATAGGCACTGACAAATTAGGAGGCTTGTTCAACTTTTCTGATTTTTATGGATTTGATGCATATTTTAGTCTTAAAATAAGTTTAATAAAAGGAAGATGTTTTAAACTCAAGCGATGGACGCCATGTTCAAATTATGAATATAAATATTAATTTTTCACATTAACAGTTTTAACATCAAGGGCATCTCTGAGAGAATTTCCCAAAAGCATAAAAGCAAGTACTAACAACATAATGCATATTCCTGGCAAAATGGCAAGATAAGCATAATCAAGAATTATAAAGCCATAATTTTCTTTAATCATAGAGCCCCACGAAGGCATAGGTGGTTGTACACCAATACCCAAAAAACTAAGACCTGCTTCTAATAATATAGCAGAAGCAAAATTTGCTGCCGAAACAACAATTACTGCACCCAAAACATTAGGGAGTATATGTCTGAAGATAATTCTAAAATTCTTAAATCCCAAAGCCCTACCGGCTTCAATATATTCTTTTTCGCGTATGCTAAGCACTTGACCTCTAACAATCCTTGCCACCTCTACCCACATTGTTAAACCTACTGCTATAAACACCTGCCAGAAACCTTTTCCCAATGCAAAAGTAATTGCTATAACCAATAATAATGTTGGTATTGACCACACAACATTTATCACCCACATTATTAAATTATCGACCCAACCTTTAAAAAATCCTGCTAAAGCTCCTAATAATATTCCTATTATCAAAGATATTATAACAGATATGAAACCAACGGAAAGACTTACCCTAGCTCCTATCATTAACTGGCTTAAAACATCCCTGCCAAAACGATCTGTGCCCAAAACATATCTCTTCTTTTTAATATTTTCCCTCTCAATTCTATGTCTTAATTCTTTAACAGAACATTTTATTAATTTGTTGTTAATATCTTTAAAAATCAAATTATTATTCTCTATAATAATAGAATTATCAATTTTAGAAATAGGAAAAATCACATCAGCTAATGAATATTTTTTTATAATAGTATCATTTTGTTCTGAATATTTATTAATAACTATCTCATTTCCTTCAAAATAATAATCATTTATCGGGATAAAATTATAATCGTTTTTTTTACCAAATAATAAATATTTAAATAAAGGAGTATTAACAGGTTTTTCATTTTTTTTAATTTTCAGAACTTTAACAGAAAACCCTGGCTTTTTAGTACAAAGTTCCAAATGTTGTTCGTTAGCAAAAGGAGTATTATCAGGAGTAATTAAATAACCGAGAATTGAAATTAAAAAAATAATACAAATAAATATCATAGAAAAGACAGCTACTTTATCTTTCATAAGTCTTTGCCATGCCAGTCTATTAAGCGATGCTGATTTAATATATTTTTTTCTTTTATAAAAAAGCATAAATATTTTAAAATTTCACACAAATATATCAATAAATAACAATAATAATTTCTTTAAAAAAAATTTTGAAATTAATATAAAATTGTATCTTTGCCACATCAAAAAATGGTGGATGTAGCTCAGTTGGTTAGAGCACCGGATTGTGGTTCCGGGGGTCGAGGGTTCGAGTCCCTTCTTCCACCCTAAAAAAAATAGATGACAAAATATTTTGTCATCTATTTTTTTTAGTCACTTGAACGTTCAATCTCTCTTTTAATATCTTTCATTTTCAAAGATTCACGTTTATCATATAATTTTTTACCCTTTGCTATTGCAATATCTAATTTGGCAAGACCTTTTTCATTAATATATAAACGAACAGGAACTATTGTTAATCCTTTTTCATTAATTTTATTTGTAATTTTTTTAATCTCTCTTTTTGTGAGTAATAATTTTCTGTCACGTTTTGCTTCATGTTTGTTATAACTGGCCAAACTATATTCTGCAATATGCATATTTTTTACATAAAGCTCATTTTTATACAAAACACAATACGAATCTACCAAACTTGCTTTTCCCATTCTGATAGATTTTATTTCTGTGCCTGTTAAAACAATCCCCGCACTAAAATATTCAAGCAAAAAATATTCATGTGAGGCTTTTTTATTCTTAATATTTATTATATTTGACATTGTTATCAGTATTTGCAGCAAAAATAATAAATAAATGGTTCCTTTATTATTTCTGCAAACACTAAATAATTTGACTAACAAAAATTTAATGGATAAATTAATTCAATGGTTGACAGAAAATCAAATGCCTTGTTTTTTTAAAAAATATATAGGCATCCGATGTCCCGGTTGTGGATTGCAAACAGCTCTTATCGAATTATTAAAAGGTAATATTTTTGAAAGCATTATTATTTATCCTGCTTTAATACCTATGTTATTTCTAATATTTTTCTTAGTTTTACATTTAATATTTAAATTTAAAAAAGGTGCTTTAATATTAAAAATAACATTTATTCTTTCTAGTATATTAATTGTTTCAAATTATATAATTAAATTAATAATTAACTAAAAATCAACAAAAATGGAAAATCAAAACATTACTCAACAGCTGAAATTACCTAATTCAACAGCTGTATTAGTATTAGGAATAATATCAATTCCCAGTTGTTTTTTTGGAGGACTTATAGGTTTAGTATGCGGTATCATTGCATTAATTTTAGCTTCAAAAGACAACAAATTATACTTACAAAACCCCAATATGTATGATGCAAGCTCATATAGCAATTTAAAATCAGGCAGGGTTTGTGCAATAATAGGGACAGTCCTTTCTTCAATTTATTTTGTTATTGTAATTATTTACATTTTAATTATTGGAGCTGCCTTTTCATTTTTACCTTGGCAAGAAATGATGTAAAAAAATCAGATAACATATCATTCTAAAAACAAAATCCTGTGAAAAAGCGTACTCTAAGATAACAATTCAGATTAATCGTTGATTTAGAGTTAGTTTTTTGATTGAAAACCGAATCAATAAAAAATTCCGGTTAAAAACCCTTTTTACATAATTAATAGGATAATGTCATTTTATAATATGACAGCTTTTTGTTTTTCAATACTTTTCTGCCATTCAATATAACCCAAAACAGCAATTATCAGAAATACAAAAAACTGAAAGCTTGTAAATACCAAATGTTTATAAAAATATAAAGGTACAGAGACAACATCTCCTAAAATCCATAATATCCATGTCTCAATTTTTTTCTTTGCCTGCAGCCACATTGCAAGAAAAAACAAACTGGTGGTAATAGAATCCCAGACAGGCACATTGCTGTCAGTATAATTTACAAGAATAAATCGTAAAACAATAAAAGATAATATTAAACCTACAATACAAATTATATATTCAAGTTTAGTACACCGTGAAACAGGACGTGTATTAGTTTCTTCATTATCAGGAGTTTTTCGTGTCCACATATACCATCCAATAACACTCATAACAAAATAATAAAAATTAATTCCCATATCGGCATAAAGCTTAGCATAATAGCAGATATAAACATAAATTAAAACACTTACAATACCTGTGGGATATACCAGAATATTTTCTTTTTTACAATACCAAACACTTAACAAACCAAAGATAACAGCTACAATTTCAATCCACGTAGAATTAAGTAAATTTTGATAAAATGTGTCAAAAACCGTTAATAATATCATATATTATTTTTTAAAATTTAAATCGCAAATATAAAAAAATAAAGTTCTATATATGTTAATTGCGTTAAATGCACGAATAACATTTTTATTAATGAATTTACAAAATAAAAACTAAAACAGGCTGATTATTTAAAAAAAATATTAATTTTATTTTTTAAAATAAAATTATGCAAATATTAGCTAATATTTCATTTGATTTCAACTATATTCCTTTGATGATAGTAATAGCAACAGCTTGGTTAATACCTATGTTGTCATCAATTTTTAAGATTACTAAAGTTCCCACAATAATATTAGAAATTATAGGAGGATATTTTATAGGAAGATATCTCTTGGTAAATTTTTCAGGAGAAGGTATTACAGCATTAAATTTTCTAGCATTATCAGGATTTATGTTTTTAATGTTTCAAAGCGGACTTGAAATTAATGTATATCAAATAACAGCTTCCCTTCCAAAAGGCAAATTAAAATATTCTACTTTTATAAAAAATCCATTATTGGTGGGTTTGGCAATATTTTTAATAACAATTATCCTGTCATATATTTCAACACTCTTTTTATCAACAATAGTATTTATATCAAACACTTGGTATTTCACTTTAATACTTATAACATCATCAGTAGGCATAATAATCCCGGTATTAAAAAATCAGGGAGAGATAAATACGCGTGCAGGACAAATGATAGTACTTGCAGCAGCAGTAGCAGATATTCTAAGTATTATTTTATTTTCATTTACTGCTTTTATAATAAAAAATGGTTTTAAAATAGAACTGTTATATATTTTAGGTTTATTTATTGCTTTTATCTTTTTCTATAGTATAGGATTAAAATTAAAAAAAAATACAAAATTAAGACGTATCACTTATGAGTTGTCGCATGCAGCATCACAAATAACTGTAAGAGGTTCTATTTTACTGATGTTAATTTTTATTGTATTATCCCAAATAATAGGTGAGGAAATGATGCTTCTTGGTGCTTTCTTAAGTGGATTATTGCTGTCGTTTTTTCTTCATAAAGATCGCTCCTCTTTAATTTTGAAACTCGACGGATTTAGCTATGGATTTTTTATCCCTATATTTTTTATAATGGTAGGAGCTAATTTCAATTTTAAAGACTTGGGTCAATTAGATAATACCTTGTATTTATTTCTAGCATTATTATTAACAACATTATTTTTAGTAAAAGTAATACCATCATTATTATGGGTAAGATTATTTGGTTTCAAAAAAGCAATATCAGGCGGATTCCTTTTATCATCAAGATTAAGTTTAATTATTGCTGCATCAGAAATAGGTACAGATCTTGGAATAATTTCACCTGCAATGAATGCGAGTTTTATTTTAATGGCTATAGTAACTTGCATATTTTCACCAATAATATACAACAGTATTAATACAGAAACAAAATTTATTAATAATAAAACTGTAATAATAGGTGGAGGAAAAATCGGTGTAATTCTTGCCAAAAGACTTAATATGCACAATAAAAGAGTTGTTATTATTGAAAATAATACTGACAGATATAAAGAAATACAAGCAAAAGGAATTAATGTAATAAAAGGTGATGGCACTGATATTTCTGTTTATAAAAAAATTAATTTAAGGAAGCAAAACCACGTTATTGTTCTTGCAGGCTCAAATGAAAAAAATACTAAAGTTTGCGAAACTCTGAAAAATAAACTATTACATGAAAAAGTCATAACCTTAACAAATAGTTCCGAAACATTTAATACTTTGAAGAATCTTGATGTCAACATTCTTGATGTACCCGGAATTGTTGCCACTACTATTGATAATTTAATTGAAAGACCTTATACTTATCACACCTTAGTAGAAACATTTGAAAATTTTAACGTTGAAGAAATAAAAATTACTAATAAACAAATCGTAGGAAAACAAATAAAAGAAATACCATTTCACAAAGATGGATTTTTAATACTCATTAAAAAAGGTGAAGAAATAGACATTCCTCATGGAGATACTTATCTTAAACTAAATAATATTGTTGTAGTTCTTGGTACAAATAAAGCTATTTTAGATATCAGAGAAATTCTTACTTAAACAATTAAAATATGTAAACATTAATTTATTTTAAAATAAAAACCTATTTTTAAATTGATTTTTTTTATTTTTGCATAAATTATAAAACTCTAAATAATATGAATAAAAATACAATTACACCAAGATTTATTTTTGTAGTAACAACAATAATTATTGCTTCATTAATGAGATTAATACCTCATTGGCCAAATTTTACTCCTATAGCGGCTATTGCTTTATTTGGAGGAACTTATCTAAGTAAAAAGTATTTATCATTTTTAATACCTTTTGCAGCTTTATTTTTAAGTGATTTGATTTTAGGATTTCATAGTTCTATGATTGCTGTTTACTTAAGTTTTGGTATTACTGTTTTAATTGGTTTTTACTTAAAGAAAAATCTAAAAGCCGGTAATATTATTGCAGCATCATTAATATCATCAGTAATATTTTTTGTAATAACAAATTTCTCTGCATGGCTTGTTATGCCAATGTACCCAAAAAACTTTTTAGGATTAATGGAAGCTTACACTGCAGGGCTGGCATTTTTTAATAATGGTTCTTATGGAATTTCATTTTTCTTAAATTCAGTTTTAGGTGGTCTTGCTTATAATATTTTATTCTTCGGAGTATTTTATCTAGCAAAATTAAAATTCCCTGTTTTAGCAAAAGCATAAACAATTATAAAATGTAAAAAGAAAGGTGATATTAAAATTAATATCACCTTTCTTTTTGTGTTTTTTTCAGAAACAGAACTAATAAATATATAAAATTTAGTTCTTCATAATTATCATTATACAATTATTTCAGACACTCCCCTGTATTTAACGGTTATAAGCTTTTAAAAAACTATTAATATTATTCTCAATACGCATTAAGATATCCTCGGAGTATGTTTTTTCGAAATTATGGCCGGTTAGTTTTTCATAAAGTTCGATATAACGTTCCGAAACCTGATTAACAATATCATCATCCATATTAGGAATCTGCTGCCCATTTTGTCCTGAGAAACCATTTTCCATTAACCACTCCCTTAAAAATTCTTTTGATAATTGTCGCTGTGGCAGGCCTTGATTTTGTCTTTCTAAATAACCTTCTTTATAAAAATATCGTGAAGAATCAGGTGTATGGATTTCATCAATTAAAAATATTTCACCATCAGCTTTTCCAAATTCATATTTGGTATCAACTAAAATAAGACCTTGTTTTTCTGCCATTTCTGTTCCTCTTTGGAATAATGCTAAAGTATATTCCTCTAATTTTTCATAATCATCATTGCTGACAAGATTGAGTTCCAGAATTTTTTCTTTAGAAATATCTTCATCATGTCCAACAGCAGCTTTTGTGGTAGGAGTAATTATTGGCTGAGGAAATTTATCATTTTCTTTCATTCCATCAGGCATGGCAACACCGCAAATTTCTCTTTTCCCCTGTTTATATTCTCTCCATGCATGACCTGACAGGTATCCTCTGATAACCATTTCCACTTGAAAAGGTTCGCACAATCTGCCAAAGCTTACCATTGGGTCAATAACAGCAATTTTCCAATTAGGCAGGATATCAGTAGTTGCGTCAAGAAATTCAGAAGCAATTTGATTAAGCACCTGCCCTTTATAAGGAATTCCTGCTGGCAGGATTTTATCAAAAGCAGATATGCGGTCAGTAACCACCATTATAAGATATTTATCATCAATATTATAAGTATCTCTTACTTTTCCTTTATAAGCGCTTTTCTGATTTGGAAAATCAAAATTTGTATATGTTACAGCCTTTTTCATCCGTATATATTTTTATATTTTATTTACCACGTTAAACAATCTTGCTAAACAAAATTAAAATCTATGATTTTATTTAATTTTATCTTTTCTATAAGCATTAATAATTTTTGTTACCAGTTTATGGCGAATAATATCATTTTTATTAAGATAAATAAAGTCAATACCTGAAATATTATCAAGTATTCCCTGAGCATGTATTAAACCTGAAGCTTGATTTCCGGGCAGGTCAATTTGAGTAATATCACCTGTAACAACAAATTTGGCAAATTTACCCATACGCGTCAGGAACATTTTTATCTGACTGATAGTAGAATTCTGAGCTTCATCCAAAATAACAAAAGCATTATCAAGAGTTCTGCCTCGCATATATGCAAGAGGAATAATTTCAATAGTGCCATCCTCTAAATAAGTTAAAAGTTTTTGTGTAGGCAACATATCCCTTAAGGCATCGTATAAAGGCTGAAGATATGGGTCGAGTTTGTCTCTCATATCACCCGGTAAAAAGCCCAAATTTTCTCCTGCCTCAACAGCAGGTCTTGTAAGAATTATCCTTTTAACTTCTTTATTTTTCAAGGCTTTCACAGCAAGGGCAACAGCTATATAAGTCTTACCTGTACCTGCAGGGCCTATGGCAAAAACAAGATCGTTTTTTTTACAGCTATTCACCAGCTTATACTGATTTGAAGTAATAGGTTTTATTATCTTACCATTACGACCATGTATTAAAACATCTCCATTTCCACTTTTAATATTTTCAGTATCAAAATCTTCATCTCCCATAATCTGGTTAATATCATTTTCTGTTATCTTACCAAATTTATCGAAATGAGTTAATAATAAGGCAAATTTTTTCTCAAAATTCAGAACCTGATATTCATCACCAATAATTTTAATATTATTACCTCTCGCAATAATTTTTAATTTGATAAAATTATTTTTTATAATATTTAAAATTGAATCGTTTACACCAAAAATATCAACAGGATTATAAGTGTCAATATTTATAATTTTCTCTATCATAGATAAAAGTTATATTATTATTTGTAATTTTGGATTCTACAAAAGTAATAGAAATTTTATTCTTAGGAATAAATAAACAAATAATATGTCTATAATAACTTTAACAAGCGATTGGGGACTTAAAGACCATTATTCAGGCATTATAAAGGGCTGTATATTAAGTCAGATTCCCGATGCAACAATAACAGACATAAGTCACAACATACCTCCTTTTGATATTGAACAAGCTGCTTTTATAATAAAAAGGACATATAAATATTTCCCCAAAAACACAATACATATTATTGCAATAAACACAACTGCCTCAATAAAAGCACCTCATCTTGCAATATTATACGACGGACATTATTTTATAGGTGCTGATAATGGTATTTTTTCTTTAATTTTTAAAGATGCACCTGAAAAAATTATTGAGTTAGAAATATTTCAAAAATCCGATTATTTCACTTTTGCAGAAAGAGACATTTTTGTTGAGGCTGCTTGTCATCTTGCTAAGGGTAAACCTATTGAAGAACTTGGCAAAATAAAAGACAAAATAAATAAAAAATTATTATTTGAGCCTGTTGTTGACAATGACTCAATAAAAGGAATGGTAATTTATATTGATGCGTATGAAAATGCTATTACAAATATCACTGAAACATTATTCAAAAAAATTGGTAAAGGCAGACAATTTAAAATATTATTCGGAATAGAAACAATTAACAAAATTCATAAATCATATAGCGATGTCCCCAAAATAGAAAAAACAGCTGTTTTCAATTCCTCAGGATTACTTGAGATAGCTATTAACATGGCAAATGCCTCAAGCCTGCTTGGCCTAAAATATAAAGATGTAGTAAAAATTGAATTTGAAAATTAATTTTTTTAGCATAAATCTATATTTTTTAATCAATTCATAATCTACAACCTAAATATCTCATAAAAAATTAATGAATAAAATTTTATACTAAAAAAAAACAAAAATTTTTATTATAAACCATTTAATTATTTTTGCAGCAATTTTAAGGTCTATGAATAAAAAAATATTAAACTTAGCTGTACCCAACATTATCAGCAACATAACAGTTCCTTTTTTAGGCTTGGTTGACTTAACACTTTTAGGTCATCTGAATTCGGAGATATACATAGGTGCAATAGCAGTTGGAACAATAATTTTTAATATTATTTATTGGGGATTCAGTTTTTTAAGAATGGGCACAAGCGGGTTTACAGCTCAAGCCATTGGCAAAAAAAATTTTGAAGAAATTTCATTAATCTTTTCCCGTGCCATGTTAATTGCTTTTCTCGGCAGCTTACTGTTAATAGTTTTACAAAAGCCTATCGCATTAATAAGTTTCTCAATTTTAAATGCCAGTCCCGAAGTAGAAACTTTAGCTTCAGAATATTTTTATATTAGAATTTGGGCTGCACCTGCTACTATTGGATTATATGTTTTATATGGCTGGTTTATAGGTATGCAAAATGCAAAATCGCCTATGATAATCGCCATCTTAGTTAACTTATTGAATATAATTTTTGATGTTATTTTTATCAATGTTTTTGATATGAAATCAAGCGGTGCTGCTTTAGGCACTGTATTGGCACAATATATTGGTTTTGGTTCCGGATTATTTATATTTTTTAAATATTATTTCAAAAAATTAAAACCTTATCTTATAATTAAAAAAATATTCGTTCTTAAGGACATAAAAAAATTTCTTAATGTAAACAAAGACATCTTTATCAGGACAATGTGCTTGCTTTTTGTGCTTTCGTTTTTCACAGCAGAATCAGCAAAAAATGGAAATTTAATATTAGCAGTAAACACATTGCTATTACAATTTTTCACTCTCTACTCCTATTTAATTGATGGATTTGCCTATGCAGGTGAAGCCCTTGTAGGAAAATATACAGGAGCCAGAAATACTTTTCAATTAAAAAAAGTTATAAAACTACTTTTTATCTGGGGGGCTTCAATTAGCTTGATATTTACTCTGGCATATATTTTCGGAGGCAATATAATACTTCATATTTTAACAAATAATGAGGCAGTAATTCAGCAATCGACAAAATATATTTTCTGGATAGGCATGATACCCTTTATTACTTTTGCAGCTTTTTTATGGGATGGCATTTATATTGGTGCCATTGCCTCCACTTATCTTAGAAACAGTATGATAATTGCTTCTTTCCTGATTTTTTTACCTCTTTACTATTTACTGAAAACCTCTCTGGGCAACAACTCATTATGGTTTGCATTTATTATGTTTATGTTTTTCAGAGGATTTCTTTTAAGCATATTTGCTAAAAAAGCAATATTTAAACCATTATAAATTCTTATGTTTGTTTTCTAAAAATATCAATAAAAATATTATGAGTAAAAAAAAGAGATTAATCCCCCATACTTATGTTATTGTTTTTTATATAATTATTTTTTCAGCAATTTTAACATGGCTTGTCCCGGGTGGCGAATTCGAAAGAGAGACTAAAACTTTTGGCGACGGAAACACAAAAGAAGTTATTGTTAACGATTCGTTTCATTATATTGATAATGCCCCACAAACATGGGAAATATTCTCAGCACTTTTCGACGGTTTTGTTGACAAAGCAAATATTATAGTTTTTATTTTACTTATAGGAGGTGCTTTCTGGATTATGAACGACAGCAAATCTATAGATGTAGGAATATACTCTTTTTTAAAATTCACAAAAAAATTCGAGCATTATCGTTTAATAAGATATTTGGGAATAAATAATATTATCATCACATTAATAATGATAATGTTTAGTGTTTTTGGAGCTGTTTTTGGCATGAGCGAAGAAACTATTGCATTTGTTATAATATTTGTACCACTATCTATTTCAATGGGTTACGACTCAATTGTTGGTGTTTCGATGTGCTTTGTTGCAGCAGGGTTAGGTTTTGCAGGCGCTTTGCTAAATCCTTTTACTATTGGTATTGCTCAGGGACTTTCGGATATTCCCTTATTTTCAGGTATTGAATTCCGCTTCTTCTGTTGGATAATTATTAATTTATTCGGTATTTCCTACATTTTAAGATACGCTAAAAAAATTCATAAAAATCCTAAACTTTCACCTGTTTATCAGGAAGATGATGTATGGAGAAAAAAAGGCAATTCTCATATAGAAAACATAAAATATTATACTCCTGTAACAGCATGGATTGTATACGGAATTCTAATTATTGTAATGGGAATATATTCATTTTATTTTAGTCAGACAACATTAAAAATTGGTAATTCATCAATTTGCATTCCTATCATACCTATTTTAACAATTTTATTCATAATATCAGGATTTTTTGCCTTACGTAAATCAGTTCATTTTTTTATTTTAAACTTACTGATATTTACAATATTTTATTTAATAGTAGGAGTAATGGGTTATGAATGGTATGTTATGAAAATAGCCACATTATTTTTTGTTCTTGGCATAGCATCAGGAATTTCAATGAATAACTCACCAAACACTATCACGCAGCTTTTCCTTGAAGGTGTTAAAGATATTATGTCAGCAGCAATGGTAGTAGGCTTAGCAGGCGGTATAATAATAATTTTACAAAACGGAAAAATTATTGACACACTATTATTTTATATGGCAAACTCTATGCAAAATTTCGGAAAAATAGCCTCGGTAAGTATGATGTATTTTATCCAGACAATGATAAATATAATAATACCCTCAGGCTCAGCAAAAGCAGCATTAACAATGCCAATAATGTCACAATTTTCTGATTTAATAGGTGTATCGCGACAAGCAACAGTAATGGCATTTCAGTTTGGCGACGGATTTACAAATATGATTACACCAACATCAGGAGTGCTGATAGGAGTATTAGGTGTAGCAAAAATACCTTATGAAAAATGGGTAAAATGGGCTACTCCTTTTATTGCAATTTTAATAATATTAGGTGTTATTTTATTAATACCTACAGTTACAATGAAGTTAAACGGATTTTAAAAGCTGAAATTCAGTCCAAAACTTGGCATAATTGGCAACTGGTCAACTCTTTTATTTGTAACTCTGTCGACGTAAAAAATATTTTTTCTGTTATAGATATTTGTAACACTAATATTTGCTTCGAGCCTTGTATGTTCTCCGAGTTCAAAAGTATGAGTTAAATTAATATCCATACGATGATAAGTTGGGAGTCTGCCACCGTTAATATCAGCATACTGAATACCTAAGCTACCGTTTGTAGTAATATAATTTGTATTAAGACCACTATTAAAAATAATTTTTTCGTAATAACCTTGTGTTTGAGTAAAAGGGAAACCTGTACCAAAATTCCATCTGACACTAAGCTGCCAGTTCATATTTTTACCCAATAAATACGAACCAACAACATTAATATTATGCCTTCTGTCGAAAACAGGACTGTACTTAATAGTTTCAAATTCGTGATTATTATTTTCAATTTCAAATTCCCTGTTAACAAAAGCATAGGAATATACTACCCACAGATTAGCTCTTAAATGCTCATATTTTACTGAAAAATCAACACCTTCAGCGTCTCCACTTTCAATAATAAAATCTTTTTTTTGATAATCGGGAATTTCATAATTATCGGCAATATCATCAAAAATTTTATTACGATTAATATTTGTAAGCTGTGAAAAATTTTTATAATAACCTTCAATATTTATGTTAAGATTATTTGTAATATCATATTCCATACCAAGGATAAGATGTTGAGCTTTTTGTAATTTACTGTTTACATCATTTCCTTGAAAGGTTTTTTGAAGATTATCAGACCCTGATAAAAATCCATAAAACAAATTAACAACATCTCTGTCGGAATTAGCACTAATTAAATTTTGCGAATAAAATCCTCCTGCAAATTTTAATCTGAAATTATCACTAAGATTATATTTTATTGCAAGTCTAGGTTCAGGAGACATTTCAGATAAGGAAGCATACCATTGTAATCTGAAACTCGGTTCAAAAATAAATTTACCTTTAGATAATTTATATTTCACAAAAGCACCTATTTCACTTGTATTTTCTTTTTGTTGAATTAAACGATTTGCAGAATTCAAAAAATGATAATCTGTTTTAAGTCCTAACATTTCCAAACCCCATTTCACGGAATTTTTACCAATAAAATATGTAAAATTAAAACTTCCGTTAAAGCCAGAGATACTACTAACTCTCTCAGGAATTAATTTCTCATTTAAAGTGATATCATATTTTGAATATGCAAAATTACCCTCAATAAAAACAGGAGTACTTTCAGGAATTATTATAAAATTAGAGCCTCCACCGGATGAGTTCCAATTAAACTTAGATAAATTAAAGTTTGCCTGATCATTAAAGTTAAAACCGAAAAAACTGATTTTATTACCCTTAGAGCCACTAAATGAAAGTTTTCCATAAATATCAGTATATTTATATGGCAGTTCCTGATCAATATTTTTATAAAAAATATCTTTTGATTTATCAAGATAAGAATTTTTCATGGAAATTATAAAAGAAGTAGCACCTTGTTTGTCTTCTTTTTGTTTAATTATAGGACCTTCAAGCATAATTTTCGCACCAAAAGTACTTAACGAAGTCTTTCCTGAAATTCTTTTTTTATTTCCATCGCGGGTTTTAATATTCATTATTGATGATATTCTGCCTCCATATTCAGCACCATAACCACCTGTATAAACATCAATATTTCTTAAAATATCAGTATCAAATATTGAAAATAATCCTATTGAATGAAATGGATTATATATTATCATACCATCGAGTAAAACTTTATTTTGAATAGGTGAACCACCTCTGATATATAATTGTCCTCCCTGATCGCCTGTAAATATTACACCCGGAAGCACCTGTAAATATTGAGCTAAGTCAGGCTGTCCTCCTATACTTGGAATCCGCTTTATCTGTTTCGGTGTGATTTTTATTATTGATGTTTTAGTCTCTGTCCTTGCTTCTTCTCTTTCTGCTGATATATTTACTGCTTTTAACATATAAGCAGATTCTGTTAAAAATAATTTTTTCGAAATTAATAAATCTTCATCAATTTTTACAGGCATGCTAAGAGTATCAAAGCCAATACTGGTAACCATTAAAGTATATGAACCAACAGGAATTTTTGTTATTGCAAAATATCCGTTTACATCAGTAGCGCATCCGTAAGTTGTATTTTTGAGATATACGTTTGTAAATATTACAGGCTCTCCTGTCTTTTTTTCATATACAAATCCTCTTATCGTACCTGTTTTTTTGCTTTGTGCATTAATATTTATATTTATAGATAATAAAAAAAATAATATATTAAAAACTAATAACTTTCTACTATTCATTCATTTATATTTTTTATTAAAAATTTATTTAGTTCCTCTGCATTTTGAAAATCAGAATAATTTATGGATTTAATGATTTTGTTTCAATG
>JAGGUV010000180.1 GCA_021158345.1 Bacteroidales bacterium | reverse complement strand
ATTTGAATGTTTTTTAGTATCAATTAAAAACACTTTGCTTTACAAGAAAAAAATAAAAACATTAACAAATGAAAAAATTTATAATATTTTTATTTTGTATTATTTTATTTTCATGTTCTTCAAAACCTGAATTTGAAAAACATATTAGTTTTAAAAATAATTCATGGTATAGATTTAAAAAGTTAAATTTTGAAATCCCTGTTAATAAACTGAACAGAGATTATGATTTATTTTTTACTATAAAATATAATTCCGATTTAACTGTTAACAGACTTCCTTTGCATGTGATAATAGATACGCCTTCGGGAGAGGAAAGAATAATGGAATATAAATTAAAGTTACTTGATAAAAACGATAAGCCTTTAGGTGAAAAACAAAATAATTTTTGGACTGTTGAATTAAAATTAAGAGAAGATTTTTCTTTCCATAAAAAAGGTATTTGCAAAATAGAGATAGAAAATTTAAATCCAAAAATAGAAACAAGCGGTATTATTGAGGCTGTGTTATCAATGAAAAAGGCTAAATAAAAATTTTATTATCTTAAAAAAAATACTTTATGGAATATGATGAGTTAATAAAATATTTCACTATGTTTTTTCTTTTGTATTATATTTATTACTACTTTTATTAAAAATTATCGAAATAAGATATGTCCTTTATTACAAAAATACAATACTCTTTTTTTAGTTGGCTGACGTATAGTGCAGGTACACAGTTGTTTACCCCCCCCCCGTGAATATTTTTTCAACTCAAAAGTAAGCATTTTTACTTATTTGCCTTCCGATAATATTTACTTACTAATATTTACGGTTTTTGGTTATAGGCACATAAACAACACGATAAATGATAATACACTTTATAAATATTTGGCTTGCTGTTGCAATACCAAATATATTTTTAGGCTTGGAAAAAATAAGTACGACAGGCAAATCCACCGCGCGTTTAGACGGTTGATGTGTGGTGGATTTTTTTTTAAGAAATAAAAACAAAATAATTTAGTACAACCGCAAAAAAAAGAAGTGCATTTGAATTAAAAATTAAACTTCTTATAATTTCTTTATATTTCTAATTTAAAAAATAAAAAGCAATGAAAAAAATAATTTTAATTTTCGCCATTTTAGGCATGTTTACATTTATAAGTCCTAAAGAAATTTCCGCTGAACCACAAAACCCTTGTACAACAATAATAATAGAATGTCCTGATGGAACATCACATTATATTATATTTTGTGATCTTAATGATCTAGTTATGTGGAATCATCTACTTTGTGGAGCTTCTCTTTAACTAATTTATAATTAAAAAAAATCAAAACAATAAATGGGCTGATGAAATTCAGCTCCATTTATTGTTAGAATATAATATTATTAAATTTATACAATATGAAAAATAATAATAAAGCATTTACCAAAACACACATTTTTATCTCACTTACACTTGTATTTCTTCTTACAGCTTTTGCTCCTATACGTTACGATTATCCAATTACAAATATAGAAGCTGCTAAAGTTGTTGTAAAATATTCTTTAGAATATCAGCAAGATTCTACTTCCAATTATAAAAAATACTCGGAAATGTATCTTTTTATTGGTAAATCTTGCAGTAAATTTCTTAGCAAAGAAATGTATAGAACTGATACTGTAATGAGAAAAATTAAAAATTTTGAACAACTTCAAGCATATGCTTTAGATAGAAATAGACCCTCCCCAAAAATTCTTTATAAAATTTTTAAAAACTATCCTAAGGGTAAAATAACATTTATAGAACATGTTTTGCCAAGCACTTTAAAATATCAAGAAGACTTAAATATATTTAAATGGAAATTATGTAAAGATACTGCTACTATACGTGGTTGTAAAGTACAAAAAGCCTTATGCAATTATGGTGGCAGAAAATGGATTGCCTGGTTTTGCCCTGAAATTCCATACAGCGATGGTCCCTATAAATTCAATGGTCTACCCGGTTTAATTTTAAAAATTCACGATACTCGTAATCACTACTCATTTGAAGTTATTTCTATAGAAAAGCCATGGAAAAATTTAATGATAGATATGAGAGAAAAAGACTTTGTAGAAACTACTAAACAAGAATTTTTCCGTGCTAAAGATTCTTTTCGCGAAGATATTATTAGCAGAGCCCAAGAGGCAGGACTTAGCAGCGAAGATCAACAAACTGCTGCAAAAACAATGGCTAAACGTAATAATCCTCTTGAGTTAAAAAGGAATTAAGGATAATAAAAATAAGTATTTGTAAAAAAAAATTATATGAAAAATCTTAATAATAAATTTTTAAAAATACAAAATTTCTTTTTTTTACTTGCTTTGTCATTTTCCTTGTCTGCATCTGCTCAATTACGATTCGATGATCCTATAATAATTATAGAACCTGCTGAGCTTGTAGTTACCTATTCGTTAGGTTATCAACAAGATTCATTATCTGACCATATTAGATATTCGGAAATGTATCTTTTTCTCGGTAAAAACACTAGTGAATTTATTTCTAAAAATAATTACAGATGTGATACAATTATAAGAAAGATTAAAAATTTAACAGAATTTCAAGAATTTTTGTTAGACCGGAACAGACCTTTTCAAAAAATTTTATATGTGATTTTCAAAAACTATCCTAAAGGTAAATTAACATTTATAGAACATGTACTTCCAAGCACATTAAAATATGAAGAAAACCTTGATATATTTAAGTGGCAATTAAGCAGAGATACTGCTACAATAAATGGTTATAAAGTACAAAAAGCCACATGCAATTATGGTGGCAGAAAATGGATTGCCTGGTTTTGCCCTGAAATACAATATAATGATGGCCCTTATAAATTTAATGGCTTACCCGGTTTAATTTTAAAAATTCACGATACTCGTAATCACTACTCATTTGAAGTTATTTCTATAGAAAAGCCATGGAAAAATTTAATGATAGATATGAGAGAAAAAGACTTTGTAGAAACTACCAAACAAGAATTTTTCCGTGCTAAAGATTCTTTTCGCGAAGATATTATTA
The DNA here is from genome assembly GCA_021158345.1 of Bacteroidales bacterium. Classification (GTDB taxonomy): domain Bacteria; phylum Bacteroidota; class Bacteroidia; order Bacteroidales; family AUK083; genus AUK083. The sequence goes on along the minus strand of JAGGUV010000180.1, from coordinate 4,250 downwards.
GCAGAGCTCAAGAGGCAGGACTTAGCAGCGAAGATCAACAAAATGCTGCAAAAACAATGGCTAAACGTAATAATCCTCTTGAGTTAAAACGAAAATAGGAATGAAATATCAAAGGCTGTTTTGTATCCAAAGAATTAAAATTTTAGTAACATTTATTATAATATTTATGTTTTGGCAAAACCTCTGTGGACAGGTTACACTTCAGGGTAATGTAACGAATGCCAAAGGTGAAGCCTTGTCAAATATCAATATTCTAGTGAGTTTACCCGGTAAAAAAGTTCTTGTGGCTTTTGCAGTGAGCGATATCAAAGGATATTTTAAAACAAATGTAAATTATGTTTCCGACAGCCTTGATATTAAAGTTAGCTCCATACAATACCACAATGAATGCCGCAGAATCTCAAATACTTCACAAACGCTACAATTCGTGCTTAAGCATGATGTTAAGCAATTAAAAATTTTTACTGTAAAAGCATCGCCAATAAAGCAAAAGCACGATACTATAAGTTATTTAGTGAGCACGTTTACCAGAAAAAATGATAGATCAATTGAAGATGTTTTACGCCGCATGCCTGGAATAGAAGTAGAACCTAACGGGCAAATTCTTTATCAGGGATTACCATTAAAAAAATTTTATGTAGAAGGCCTCGACCTTATGGATGGTAGTTATACTGTTATTAGCAAAAATCTTCCCAATAAATCTGTCAGCACTGTTGAAATACTCGAAAACCACCAGCCTATCCGTATCTTAGAAAACAGGGTTGCATCTTATCAGGCTTCACTTAATCTTAAGCTTAAACGCAGTATCACCGCCACAGGGACAGCAAAATTAGGGAGCGGGCTAAGTCCTTTTCTTTGGGACGCAAATCTTACTCCCATGATTTTTACAAAAAATTTTCAGGTAGTAACTTCCTATCAAGCAAATAACACAGGCAATGATGTATCGCAACAGCTTAAAAATTTTACGATAAACGACTTAATTAATAGCATTGAAAGACCTAAAGAAAATCTTGAGATATTAAATATACAATCAGTAAATCCACCACAAATTAATAAAGAACGTTACCTCGACAATAACATTCATTTTTTTAATTTTAATGGTTTGCAAAGACTTAATAAAGATATTCAGATAAGAACAAATATTTACTATATTAACGACTATCAGAAACAAAAAGCAGCACTAAAAAGCACTTACTATACTCCAACAGATACTATTTCATTTACAGAAAATTTAAACAATCGTATTTTTGACAATTACTTAATTGGCAAATTTTCATTGAATAGGAATGTTAAAAAAAATTATTTAAACAATAACTTAATTATTAAATCGCACCGGGACAAACAAAAGGGTAACATATTTAATGAATATGAAGATATTTATCAATCGTTAAAAACTCCTTTAAAATCAATTTCAAATGATTTATCTTCTATAAAAACTATTGGCAAACATTTGGTTGAATTTAAATCGTACATATCTTACGATAATAATAATCATAGTCTGGAAATAAATCCAGGACAATATCAAGACATTTTAAATAATAACCAGGCTTACGATAAAGTTTTACAAAAAATAGATTTAAATCGTTTTTATACTAATAATTCTGTCAGTTTTGTTTTTAATTGGAAAAAATTGAATTTTACACCCAAAATAGGATTTGCTTACCGCAAACAAATTTTAGAATCTAATATCTATATAAAAGAAGAAGAAAAAGCAAGTGCTGAATTTTCGAATAAATTAAATAGCAGCTTTACAAAAGCATATCTAAAAACAGGAATAGAATACCGTTATAAAAAAATTAAACTAAATGCAAATCTACCACTTAGCTGGAAATATATTGATTTATCTGATGAAATATCAGACAACAAACAAAGTATAAAAAAATTATTTTTAGACCCAATTCTTTCGATGAGTTATAAAATAAATAGCTTTTGTGATTTAAGGGGTTATTGGCGTTTTTCTAACCATTTAGGCGATATCGACAGGGTAAATTATGGCTATATTTTAAAAAATTATAGATATTTAAATAAAAATGCAGCACCTATTTCTGAGACATCACGTAATAATTTTTCAATATATTTTAAATACCGCAACCCTATAAATTCATTGTTTTACTCTTTCAGCTATATTTATGCCATAAGCAATAGTAATTTAATGTATAGCAGTAATATTCAGAGTGATGGCAGAACAATAATAGAGGCATTTCATAAATCTAATAAAAATTATATTAATAATTTCAATGGACAGATTAGTAAATACTTTTCAGCAGCAAAAACAACTTTGCGTTTTAAAGCAAACTTTAGTCAACAGCAGGGTAAATCATTAATAAATGAAGAATTATTTAATACTAAAAATTTATTTTATAACCTTATTCCCGGATTAAATGTTAGAATTACAAATTGGTTAAATTCAGAATATAATTTAAACGCAAGCTATATTCAAACCTTTGTAGAAAACAGTAAAAAGAGCAATATTTCTTTGATTCGACATAAGTTCAAAATATTTGCATTCCCGACTAACAATCAGCTTATCAGCTGCACGTCTGAATTCTACAATCATAAAGGCAAGTCTAATATTTTTGTTGACTTATTATATCGTTACAGTATAAAAAAACAAAAAATTGATTTAGAAATTAGTTGGAAGAATATTTTCAATAATGAAACTTATATAACATATCAGGCAAATTCCTTTACAATTTGGGAATCATCATACATACTGCGTCCTTCACAAGTATTTTTATCTGCTAAATTTAGTTTTTAAAATTAAAATAATAAAGTTAAAGTAAGTGATTCATTTTTAGATAAGCATCTTTTAATTTATTAAGAAAAACATTAAGTAATTAATTTTTTTGTACTTTTCAGGATAAAAAAATTTATTTGATAAAAAAATTAAATTATATGAAAACTGCAATTTTTTATATGTCAAAACACGGTTGTGTTGAAAAGGCCGTCTTTTTGCTCAAAGAATATTTAAAAAATGATGAAGTAGAAATCATTAATCTAAAAAAAGACAAAATTAAAGACCCTGAGAGTTACGACAAAATAATCCTTGGCGGCTCAATTCATGCGGGAATGATTCAACGGAAAATAAAAACTTTTTACTTCAGGCATTTAAACGTCCTACTTAAAAAAAAGCTTGGATTATTTTTATGTTGTATGGAAGAGGGGGAAAAAGCGAAGAAACAATTCGATAAGGTTTTTCCCGCAAAATTAAGAACTCACGCAAAGACTACAGGACTTTTTGGCGGTGAATTTATTTTTGGGAAAATGAAACCTATTGAAAAATTTATTATAAAAAAAATTGCCAAAACAGATAAAGACATCTCCAAATTTAAAAAGGAAGAAGTAAAATTATTTGCTAAAAAATTTGCATAGAAAATAACAACATAAAAAAAGCAATAGAGAATCAGAACAATCGAAAAAAAAATTATAAAAAAGAATGAAAAATAAATCAGGAATTTAACACAGTATCTAATTAATTATTAAATAAATGCTTAGTTATTAGACGGACTGCCGTTAGACAAAATAATGAACAAGAGAATGGAAAGCAATATTAACCAAGAAATTTGTAGCAAATGTAAATTTTGCATTGAAGTTTGTCCTTGCAATATCATTGGAATAAATACAAAAGAAGAAGTATATTTTATACCGGAAAGAAAATCAATTTGTTTACATTGTGGACAATGTATGGCTGTTTGTAACACAAAAGCGATAACGGTAAATGGACTTTCTTATGATAATGATTTTATCGACTTACCTGAAAATAATATAGACTACAAAAATTTTATTGATTTTCTCGCAAATCGGCGATCAATTAGAAATTTTAAGAATAAACCAATATCCAATGAAATAATTAATCAAATTTTGGACTCCATTTCTTATGCACCATACGGAGCAGAACCCGAAAAGATAAATATTACTGTAATAAATAACAGAAAAAAAATAGAAACTGCATTGCCATATATTGCTAAATTTTTAGATGACATTATTAAATGGGTTGAAAATCCTATTACATCTTTTCTGATTAAAAGAAAAAAGGGACAAGAAACCTTTAATACCATAAAAAATCATCTATATCCGATTGCAAAACTTGAAAACTATAAATTAAAATATGGAGACAGGATTACCAGAGATGCCCCTGCAATATTAATATTCCATGCTGAAAAAGGAGCAGAAGAACATACAAATAATTCATTGATATATGCTACTTATTCAATTTTAGCGGCTCATGCACTTGGATTAGGTGCAACAAT
>JAGGUV010000184.1 GCA_021158345.1 Bacteroidales bacterium | reverse complement strand
TTTCTTTAAAAAATATCACAGAAAGCGGAATTATCAATATCGGGACTATTGCCATTATTGTAGAAGCAATTCCAACACCTGTATATTTTACTGACATTAATGAAAAAGAAACACCTAAAAAAGGTCCGAAAAATGCACCCATAAAAATTAAAAACACAATATTTTTATTTTTTACAGCAGAAAATACTTTATCCCATCTGCGTAAGATAAAAAACAAAATAATAAAACCTGTCATACCTGCAATAACACGTATATGACTTGCAATAAAAGGATTATAATCTTGCATACCATATTTACTTAATACTAACCCTATTGCCTGTCCGATAGCTCCGCCAAAAGCTAGCATCAATCCTTTAGTAGAATAATTAAATTTAAACTTTTTATTGTTTTTCCCCGCTTGATTTTTGTTTTCCCGTCCAATAATAACAAGAACTATCCCTATTAATGTTAAGGACATCCCTATAAAATTCATTAACGAAAAAGTTTCGCCCATTATAATAAATGCAAACAAAGTAGCAAAAGGAGGCGATAATGACATTATAAGCATAGAAACTCTGGCACCAGTATAAACATATGATTTAAATAAAAAATAATCTCCAATAACAAAACCTATCAATCCTGACAATGAAAGCCATATCCACGAATGCATACTCACATTGGTTGGAAAAATTTGATGAAAAGCTATAAAATTATATATGCTGAGAAAGACAAAAGCCATTAATAGCCTTATAATATTTACAGTTAATGAGCCCACCTTTTTGCTTGCCGATTCAAAAAATAATGCGGTTATTGACCAAAATATGGCTGTTAATAATGCTGATAACTCTCCTATATGTGATTGAAACAATTTTTATTTTTTTTAATTATTATATTTGCAATAATATAAAATATATTATACTTGAAAAATTATTCGGATTTGAAAATTTATAAAATTCATAAGAATGCAAAATTTCAAACAGCTGAAAGAAGCTCGTATGGATTCCAATTTCTATATATGGATTTAGTAAAATGTAATCAACTAAAATGTAACAACTACAAAATTATAAACAGATAAAGAAGAATTGCAATATAACAGGAATAAATACAAATATAAAGCAAAAGCGGAGCCTTACATAAATTTATTAATTTTGTAATATCTTCATTAATTAAATAATTACAAAATATCAAAAATATGAAAAAATCCATCTTAATAATTGATGATGAAAAAAGCATAAGAAACACATTAAGAGACATTTTAAAATACGAAAAATATAAAACTGAAGAAGCAGAAAACGGTATTGAAGGTTTAAAATTAGTTAACAGCAAAAAGTTTGATGTAATATTATGCGATATAAAAATGCCGGAAATGGATGGCATAGAAGTATTAGAAAACATAATAAAAATTACAGATACACCTGTAATAATGATTTCCGGTCATGGTGATATCGAAACTGCTGTTGAATCTATTAAAAAAGGTGCTTATGACTTTATTCAAAAGCCTTTGGATTTAAACAGACTTTTAATAACAATCAGAAATGCTATAGATAAATCTACATTAATAGAAGAGACTGAGAATTTAAAAAAGAAATTTAACAAAACCTATGATATGATAGGTAACTCAGAAGCCATAATGCAGATAAAACATATGATTGACAAAGTTGCTCCAACAGATGCTCGTGTTTTAATAACAGGTGCCAACGGAACAGGAAAAGAAATTGTTGCACGATGGCTTCACGAAAAAAGTAAAAGAGCTAATGGACCCTTTGTAGAAGTAAACTGTGCTGCTATACCGTCCGAACTTATTGAGAGTGTTTTGTTCGGACACGAAAAAGGCTCTTTCACTTCTGCCATAAAACAACGTAAAGGAAACTTTGAACAAGCTAATAACGGAACTTTATTTTTAGATGAAATTGGAGATATGAGCCTTTCGGCACAGTCAAAAGTTTTACGAGCTCTCGAAGAAAACAAAATCATGCGTGTTGGCGGTGAAAAAGAAATTGAAATTAATGTCAGGGTTATTGCTGCTACTAATAAAAATATTGAACAAGAAATTATTAAAAAAAATTTCAGAGAAGACCTTTATCATCGTTTAAGTGTAATATTAATTAACGTTCCCAGTTTAAACGACAGGATTGAAGACATCCCTCTTATTGCAAATTATTTTATCAAAGAAATTTGTAAATCACAGGGCAAAGCAGAAATGACATTCACTGATGATGCTTTATCAGAATTACAAAAAATTCAATGGACAGGCAATGTCAGGGAATTAAGAAATGTAGTTGAACGATTATCAATATTATGTGATACGGAAATAACAAAAGATGATGTTATAAAATATGCACATCCATTAAAAATTTAATAGACTTTTTGTAACCTTTCATCTGACAAATAGTATATAAAATAAAGGGCATTCAAACCCTGATAATTATATTTTTTATATCTTTGCAAACTCAAAAAAGGGGCTGTACTGGATTTGACAGCAATTAAGTGGAACTGTAAGCATGCCGAGCATTGTGAGAGTGGCTCGTAAAACCTAATTCACAAAAGCCTATTAAACGGCAACGATTACAATTACGCGATAGCTGCGTAGTCTATAGATTACACACCTATCTGCTTCCCGGAAAACTTCTCTCAACAGTGTTCCGTCAGAAGCATCAAAAATGTTGAGATAGTTTAAACATTTTCTCTGTGTTTAGATGAAATTTTATGAGAATAAGGAATTTATAGGTTGGCCTTTTACCGGTAAATTCCCGACAATCAATAAAAGGATAAGCATGTAGAAAGCACTTTTGCTAATTGTTTGGACCGGGGTTCGACTCCCCGCAGCTCCACTTTTTTTATTTATGTTTTATTCTTATCAAAAAAACAGCGTATAAAATTGCAATATTTCAAAAAAATAAAAAATAATGTTAGACCTTACTAAGGGTAAAGAGAGTATAGTAATTTTGAAATTTGCAATACCAATGTTATTGGGCAATCTATTTCATCAGCTATATCAAATAGTAGATAGTATAATTGTAGGGAATATTTTAGGAAAAGAAGCATTGGCAGCTGTAGGTGCTTCCTTTCCCATAATATTTGCCTTGGTATCACTGGTAATGGGTCTTAGCATAGGATTTTCAATAATAATCTCTCAATATTTCGGAGCAAAAAATTATAAAAATGTAAAAAAATCTATTGACACTATGCTAATATCTTTATTTTTTGCAGCCATAGCAATAACAATAATAGGTATAAGTTTAAGCGGACCAATTTTCAGATTATTACAATTACCCAAGGAAATAATTCCAGCAGCAAAAACATATTTAAATATATTCCTGTCAGGAGCAGTATTGCTTTTTGGATTTAGCGGTATAAACTCTATTTTAAGAGGATTAGGAGATTCTAAAACGCCATTATATTTTTTGATTTTTTCAACACTATTAAATATTGCTCTTGATTTAATTTTTATAATAATTTTCAAATGGGGAATAGCAGGAGCAGCTTATGCAACAATCATATCTCAGGGCTGTGCCCTTGTTATTGCAATTATCTATCTGAACAGAACCCATAAATTAATACACATCTCACTAAAAAACCTGCATTTTGAGAAATATATTTTCAAAAAAGGATTACAAATAGGCTTACCATCAGGTATTCAGCAAACTTTTGTAGCAATAGGTATGATGTCATTATTTGGCATTGTAAGCAGTTTTGGTACAGATGTTATTGCAGCATACACAGCAGCAGGAAGAATAAATAACCTTGTTACAATTCCTGCAATGAATTTCGCAGCAGCATTGTCAACATTTACAGCACAAAACATTGGAGCAAAAAAATTTGGACGTGTAAAAAAAGGTTATATGTCCACTCTTTTGATGTCTTCTATATCCTGCGTTTTTATTACTATTATAATAATATTATTCGGTAAAACCTTTATGGGTATGTTCACTTCTGATGCTAATGTCATTGAAATAGGAGCAAAATATTTAGCTATTGTAAGCTCATTCTACCTTTTATTTTCTACAATGTTTACTACTAATGGTGTGATAAAAGGAGCAGGTGCTACTCTCATCCCAATGTTTATCACTTTATTATCATTATGGATTATTCGTATTCCGGTTGCATATTTCTTATCCGGAAAAATCGGATATACAGGTATATGGTGGTCTATTCCTATTGGTTGGTCTGTTGGTATGAGCGGGTCGCTAATATATTATTTCAGCGGAAAATGGAAGAAAAAAGTTGTGATAAAAGATGATTAAAGCTATTTTTTATTCATCAAAAAATTCATACTCATATTTTAAAGTATAATTCTGGCTTAAAGCTCTCCCTTGTCCATCAACGGATACTATTGTCTCCAAAACATTATTGTCTTCATCATATTTTCTTTCTATTGATGATACTAAGACATTATCTCTGTTATACTCTTCTTGCAAAACAACATTACCCTTATCATCAAATGAAAATTTTATAATATTCTTTTCAAAAGGAGTTTCTTCAATCATCTGATAAATCCGTTTTTTATCATCTTCAAAATATTCATTCTTTTCTATCAATTGACCTTTGTCATTATATTTAAAAACTTTTTCTCTAAAACCCTTATTATTATATTTATTAACAAGTTTTATATTTCCCTGCTCTTCGTCCCACATTGTTGTCTCAATAAGACGACCATCTTCATCATAAACATTAGTAATTTTCGAGACTAATTTATTATCCTCATCATATTCCTCCTTGGAAATCATTTTATTATCAGAATACTTAAAAATTTCTTTTCTTTCAATATAATCATCAGAATCGGATAAAATCTTTTCAACTAAATTATCATTTTCATCATAATTATATAATTCCGTGTCCTCAGAGCCATCAATGTAACGGATTTTTTTATTAATTAATAAACCATTTTCATCTCTGTTATAGAAATAACTTTCAATAATTTGGTCATCTTCATCATATAAAATTTCCTCAATTAATAATCCTTTATCATTATACTTATTGATATGTTTATCCTGAAACTCACCTAAATCATCAAAATTAATTTCCTGAATAATATTACCGTATTTATCTTTCTCAAGATATTGCAATTTATTTTTTTTTATTTTTAAATCATCTGATAAAACATTTTCAATTAGATAGTCATACTTATATAAAGTTACAAATTTTATTAGTTTGCTCATAATATTGATTAAAATTATTATTTTTGAAGAAAATGATAAAATTATTATTTTTATTACTCTTGCATAAAAAATACAAAAATATTTTTTTTTAATTATTAAATCATTCTAAAATGAAAAAGTTTACTTATTTATTAATTTTTATTTCAATAATAGCTATGTATAGCTGTAAGAATCAAAAGAGGATAGAATATCCAAAAACCAGAAAGACAGACCAAAAAGACAATTATTTTGGCACAACAGTAGCAGACCCATATCGTTGGCTCGAAGATGACAATTCAAAAGAAACTGAAGAGTGGGTAAAAGCTCAAGACAGTGTAACCTTTGATTATTTATCAAAAATCCCATACAGAGACAAGATAAAAAAAAGATTAACAGAGATATGGAATTACACTAAACTTTCCTCACCATTTAAAAGAGGTCATCATTATTTTTATTTCAAAAATGACGGCTTACAAAATCAAAGTGTATTATATATTCAGGAAACTTTGGAT
>JAGGUV010000014.1 GCA_021158345.1 Bacteroidales bacterium | reverse complement strand
TTTCTTCAACTTTAGTATTATTTCTTTCTGCTTTTAATTTTTTAAGTCTTTTAATCTGAGCATCTCTAACAGCAGTATTATCAACTTCAAGAATTTCTATAGGGGCTTCTTTTTCAAGTCTGTATTTGTTAATACCAACAATAGTATCTTTTTTAGAATCAATACGAGCTTGTTTTCTGGCTGCAGCCTCCTCAATTCTCATTTTTGGCAGACCTGTTTCAATAGCTTTAGCCATACCTCCCAAATCTTCAACTTCCTGAATCAATTTCCATGCTCTATGAGCTATCTTATCAGTAAGATATTCAACATAATAAGAACCTGCCCAAGGATCAACAGATTTAGTAATATTGGTTTCCTCTTGCAGATAAATCTGGGTATTACGAGCAATACGTGCAGAAAAATCAGTAGGTAAAGCAATAGCTTCGTCAAGAGCGTTAGTGTGAAGTGATTGTGTATGACCTAAGGCAGCAGCCATAGCTTCAATACAAGTTCTGGTAATATTATTATAGGGATCTTGTTGGGTAAGACTCCACCCTGATGTCTGGCAATGTGTTCGCAATGACATTGACTTAGGATTTTTAGGATTGAATTGTTTAACAATTTTTGCCCATAACATTCTGGCAGCACGCATTTTGGCAATCTCAACAAAATGGGTCATACTAATACCCCAGAAAAATGATATACGAGGAGCAAAACTATCAATATCCATACCTGCATTAATACCTGCACGAAGATACTCAAGACCGTCAGCTAAAGTATAAGCCAGCTCAATATCAGCAGTAGCACCTGCTTCCTGCATATGATAACCGCTAATACTAATAGAGTTGAATTTAGGCATTTTTTTTGAAGTATATTCAAAAATATCAGCAATAATCTTCATTGAAGGTAAAGGAGGATAAATATAAGTGTTACGAACCATAAACTCTTTCAGGATATCGTTTTGAATAGTTCCGGTCATTTTTTCAAGAGGTACACCTTGTTCGAGACCTGCAACAATATAAAAAGCAAGTACAGGCAAAACAGCTCCATTCATAGTCATTGAAACAGACATTTTATCCAAAGGTATCTGATTGAAAAGGATTTTCATATCAAGGATAGAGTCAATGGCAACACCTGCTTTACCAACATCACCAACAACACGAGGATGATCAGAGTCATAACCTCTGTGAGTAGCAAGGTCGAAAGCAACAGATAAACCTTTTTGTCCTGCAGCAAGGTTTCTTCTGTAAAAAGCATTTGATTCTTCGGCAGTGGAAAATCCTGCATACTGACGTATTGTCCATGGACGCATAACATACATAGTGGAATAAGGTCCTCTTAAAAACGGAGGTATCCCTGCAGAATAGTTAAGATGTTCCATATTCAACAAATCATCTTTGGAGAATACAGGTTTTACATTTATTTGTTCAGGAATTTTCCAATCCTGCTTTATCCCATTTTTTTCTTCCCATTCAGAAACAGATAAAGTTTTCTCAAATGTTGTTTTATAATTTATTTTTTTTAAATCTGGTTTCATTTTATTAATTTTTTAAGCCAAAAATTATAACCGACTTATTATTAAATAATATTCAATTTTTTTTGATAATCTTTTAAAGTATCCAAGACATTAGATTTAACACTTATAAAGTTATTTATGCCTAAAGCTTTAAGCTCTTCAATATCATTTTTAGGATAACCTGCTATTACAACAATAGCTTTATCTTTAAGTTTTTTATAAATTTCAGGAGCAATATTTATATATTCATCATCAGAACTACAAATAACAGCTATATCGGCATTGTTTTTATTAAAAGTATTAACTGCTTCATCAACAGTTTTAAATCCATTATTATCAACAACATCAAAACCTGCACAAGCAAAGAAGTTGCATGCAAACTGTGCTCTGGCTTTTCTCATTGCGATATTTCCCATAGGCAACATATATGCTTTAGGTCTTTTATTGGTTTTGGAATAATTATCTGTTTTCAATCTTAAAATTTCAAAAGCCTGAGTACCTCTGTAGGGTTTAAGAGGTTCTGCAATTGCATTTTCAAGAGTATTATCCTGAGGCTCTAGATAAGCAGGATTAATATCTTTTTCGATATGCTCGTTAAAGTTAGGGAATTGGTTAACACCTAAGAAATTTTCTTTTCTTTTGGCTATAGCCAAATCTCTTTTATTAGCAGTTTCTTTAACAATATTTTGAATAAAAGATTTTTTGAAAGCTTCGATATAACCGTTTTGTTCCTGTACATCAATAAAAATTTTCCATGCTTGATCAGCAATAGAATCAGTAAGATTTTCAATGTAATAAGAACCTGCAGCAGGGTCAACAACTTTATCAAAATTAGATTCTTCTTTTAAAATAATTTGCTGATTACGAGCTATTCTTTCAGAAAATTCAGTAGGCTCTTCAAAAGTGACATTAAAAGAATTCACTAATAATGAATCTGTACCTCCAATAACACAAGACATTGTCTCTGTGGTTGTACGTAAAATATTTACATAAGCATCATATATAGTTTTATTCCATTTTGAAGTGGAAGAAAAGATATGCATCTGAGCTGAAGAAATATTTTCAGGATTATAAGCTTTCACAATGTTAGCCCATAAAAGGCGGGCAGCACGCAGTTTGGCTATTTCCATAAAATAATTAGAGCCTACAGCAAAATTAAATTTCATTTTTGGAGCAATTTCATCAACGCTTAATCCTAAATCTGTTAAACGTGATAAATATTCATTCCCAATTGAAAGGCCAAAGCCCAATTCCTCAACAATAGAAGCTCCTGAATTATTAAAAATATTTGCATTAACACCAATAACTTTAAAATTTGGAAGGTCTGAAGATGAAGCGATGAGTTTTTTGCAATATTCAAAAGCAGAATCTTCGGATTCGCAGAAATTTCCTTTTAAAGAAAGCTCTCCTAAAGGATCGAAATCTATAGAGCCTGTAATTTTTGATGGCTCAATATTTTTAGATTTTATTATTGATTTTAATATTTCAAGAATTTCGAAATAATTTTTTTCAACTTTAAAATTTATTTCAACAGATGAGATATCAATATCTTTTAACAATATTTCAATGTTATTTTTACAAATATCATTATCATCATTAATAATAAATCCGAGAGAAGTAATACCTTTAGAAATAATATTTAAGGCTTTTACATTAGCATCAGTAAAATTTTTTACAAGAATATTTTGACGAATAAACCATGAATTATTTTTTGTTTTATTTCCTCTGACAAAAGGGAAATCGCCAGGATTTTCATCAACAAGATAACTTAAATTGTTTAAGTCGTTTTCTCTGTAATAAGGTTTTACATTAAAGCCCTCATTTGTCTTCCAAACGAGTTTTCTGTCATAATCAGCACCTTTCAGATCTATTTTAATTTTCTCTTCCCATTGTTCTGTAGTAACAGGTGGAAATTCAGAAAATAATTTTGATTTTGAAGATTTTTTATAATCCATATTATCAAATATTTTTATTTTTTTAATTATCAGGCAAATTAATATAAATTATTTCAAAAAAATATAAAAAAACCGATTAAATATTATCAAATAAGCTATTCAATAATATTTAATTCATCAATAATATTTTTAGCGCCTGCAAATTTATCAATAATAAATAAGCAATATCTTATGTCGAGAGATATATTCCTGCATTGGTCGGGGTTAAACATAAAGTCGCTCATTGTGCCCTCCCAGTTTCTGTCGAAATTTATACCTACAAGTTGTCCTTCGGCATTAATCACAGGGCTACCGGAATTTCCTCCAGTTGTATGGTTTGAAGCTGTAAAACAAACATGCATAGTCCCGTCTTTATCGGCATATCTGCCATAATCTTTGTTTAAATATAATTCTTTAAGTTTATCTTCAACAACATAATCATAAATATTAGGATTTTCTTTTTCAATAATACCTTTTAAAGTTGTGAAGTAATCATATTTTACAGCATCTTTAGGAGAATAGCCTTTAACTTTTCCATAAGTAACTCTTAAAGTAAAATTAGCTTCGGGATAGAATTTTTTATCAGGATGCATCTGCATTAATGCTTTCATATATACTCTTTTTAAACTATCGAGATTATTATTCAAAACATTTATATTAGATTTTATATTGTTAAAATAAACGTTATAAATGCTTGTTGATAAAGCAAATGCAGGGTTTTTTTTTATTTTTTTTATTTTTGATTTCTTAAAATTATCCAAGAATTTATCAGCTTTATCTTTAGAGGTCATAAAACTTTTATCAAAGACAAAATCAGCATATTTTGAAAAGTTGCCTTGGAATTTTTTTCTAACCATTTTAAAGATTTCAGGATGATATTCCACAGATAAATTATTAAAATACATCTGAAGTACAGAAGAAAAGACAGCTTTATCTATATTGGGATTATAATTTTTGAAATAAGAAATATTTAATTTTTTCAGGTTCTGTATTTCTTTATCAATGTCTTCCTGTTTAGAATTTTCAGCCATGCAAAGTTTATAAAGATTGTTATATCTGTATGCATAACGAACAATTTCTACACCGAGGCCTGCCTCATAAAAATAAACAAAAGCAAGGTTTAAAGGAGTAAGTTTATCATATACTTTTTTAAATTCAGGTAAGAGATTATAATATTTATATTTTTTAATGCTTTCAGTATTAGCCCACTTAGTAAAATTATTTTCAGAATTTTGTTTTTTAGCAATAGCATCGTAATCTTTAATGCCTTTGTTTTGACCAATCATTTTCTTCCAAAAATTAGCTACTCTGGCATATTTAGCAGAATATTTAATTCTGTCGGCAGCAGATTTATTCATGACATTCGACATAATATCAAGTCTTTTTTTTCTAAGCTCGATGCGAACAGGGTTTTCAATTTGCGTAACCATTTTCACCTCATAAGAAGGTACGTATTCTTTGGTAGTTCCGGGATAACCAAAAACAAAAGTGAAATCGTCTTCATTGACACCTTTTATAGAAACAGGAAAAAATTTCTTAGGTTTATAAGGCTTATTGTTTTTGGAGTAGTTAGCAGGCTTGTTATTTTTGTCGGCATAAATTCTGAAGACAGAAAAATCGCCTGTGTGACGTGGCCACATCCAATTGTCGGTATCGCCACCAAATTTTCCAATATCTGAAGGAGGAGTTCCTACTAATCTGATATCTTTATATACTTCGGTGATAAATAAATAATATTTATTGCCATAAAAAAAAGGTTTTATCTTTGCATTGAAATTTGTGCCTTCAACAGATTGTTTTTCGATATTTTTAATATTTACTTTTATTAAAGAATCGCGAACATCTTCACACATATTATCTTTAACATTTTTTAAAACTTGCTCAGTAACATCTTTCATTGAATTAAGAAAAGTAACTGTTAATCCGGGACAGGCTAACTCCTCATTTTTACTCATAGCCCAAAAACCATCAGTAAGATAATCGTGTTCTACAGAGCTATGAGATTGAATATAGCTATAACCGCAATGGTGATTTGTAAATAGAAGCCCCTGATCTGAAACAAGTTCAGCAGTACAGCCTCCACCAAAAATTACAATTGCATCTTTTAAGCTTGAGTGGTTAACACTGTATATATCTTCAGCGGAAAGTTTAAGACCCATATCCCGCATCTCGGTTTCGTTAAGTTGTTCCAATAATAAAGGTATCCACATACCTTCATTAGCTTTTAACGAAAATTGAAACATTAAAATAATTAGGAATAAAAGAATATTTTTTTTCATATGTTTAGATTTTTGTAATTATTTAATATCAGAATATTCAATTTTCATAAAAAAATATAATTGAATAAAAGTTTCTATTTAGTGCTTGCACGAAAACCCGAAAAATTTTAGTTAAGTTGTCATTTCGTGCATATACTATTTAACAGCAATAGTTTCAATTTCAATTAAAGCACCGAGAGGTAAAGCAGGAGATTGAAAAGCAGCTCTTGCAGGGCAATCAGTCTTATAAAATTCAGCATAAACTTCGTTCATTGCTTTAAAATCAGCCATATCGGCAAGCATGCAAGTTGTTTTAACAACATCATTCAAAGAATAGCCTGCCTGCTCTAAAATTGCTTTTACATTTTCCAATGTTTGTTTTGTTTGAGCTTTAATACCTTCTGCCATTTTCCCTGTTTTATTATTTATTGGTATTTGTCCTGAAATAAATAGAGTTCCATTTTTTTCTACAGCCTGACTGTAAGGGCCAATAGCTTTAGGTGCATTTTCTGTTACAATTATTTTCTTCATTCGTTTATATTTTTGTTGTTTATATTCAATAGTTTTAAAATTTAAAATAGAGAAATTAGAAATTATGGGGAGCAACTTTTAAATTTTCAATTTCAATTTTTCCGAAAGCTATCGTAGTTTATACTGCCCGTATTATTAAATCTAAAATCTAAAATCTCAAATCTAAAATCTAAGTTTCCTTTTGTCATGTAATTTTCAATTTACCATTATTTACAAATAAGTCTTAGGGTCTAATGCCTTAACAGACCAATTATTTAAAAAATCGATTATTTTTTTTCTGTTATAAGTTTTACCCTCTTCAAGATAAGCTGAATTTTGTGTATGTATTCTTTTGCCATCATTATTTAAAATAACTAAAACAGGGAATCCGAATCGTTGAGGAAATTCTAATTCTTCAAGGACTTCTTTATTTTTGTTTTCCTTGCTGTAATTAACCACAATAAAAACATAATTAGCATTTAAAAGAGAGTCTATAACTTTATCATTCTTAATAAATTATGAAATTTAATGGACCATGGGCACCAGTTTCCACCAATTTGCAGCAAAACATTTTTATTTTGTTTTTTAGCAATAGCAACAGCCTCGTTTATATCTTTTTTAGCATTAGCTTTAGGATTAAAAATTTGTGCTTTTTTCTGAGCTTGAATGTTAAGAGTAAAAAAGCAGATATAAAAAAACAGGCTTAAAAATATTAATTTATTAAGCCTAAAATCATTAATTTTATTTATCATAATTTATTTTTTTAAGTACATTTCCATTTATATCATAAAACACCCATTCTCCTGCTCTTTCTCCATTTTTATAAATTGCATCATAATGTTTTTGTCCATTTTCATACCAGACAGTTCTTTTGCCTTCATTAATTCCATTTTTAAAAATGCCTACACTCCATTTATTACCGTTTTCAAACCAATAAGTCCATTTGCCATTTCTTTTATTATTAAGAAATTTACCCTCATATTTTTTATTATGATTATCATAATAAGCTGTTTGCATTATCAAAATGCTGTCTCCATCAACAATTTTATAATAATTTACTATTTGAGGAAATCCATCTGGATATTTATTTTCAATAATTTTTACTGTTTTATTGCTGCAAGCAACAACAAAAATCATTAAAACGAAAAAAATCTTAATTATGTTTCTATGTTTCAGCATTTCAATCAATTATATTAAGAATAATCTATCTTTCAAAAATCAATCTTTGACCTTTATTTTTATCATTAATATTACCATTATTATAAATTAAATTACCATTTACAAAAGTAAAAATAACTTTTGAATTAAAAGTAAAATCATTAAAAGGAGACCATTTACATTTATATAAAATATTTGAATTATTAACTTTCCAAGGGCAATTCAAATCGACAATAACAATATCAGCAAAATATCCTTTACGGATAAACCCCCTGTTTTTTATATTAAATATTTTAGCAGGTCTATGACAAAGTTTATCAATGATTTTCACAAGAGAGATTTTATTATTATGATAAAATTCAAGTATAGCAGGTAAGAGATGTTGTACGTTAGGTGTTCCTGAAGGCGAATTCAGATAAGATTTATTTTTTTCATTAAAAAGGTGAGGGGCATGATCAGTAGATATTAAATCAATATCATCATCAAACACAGCATTTTTTAAAGCTTGCTGATCTTCCCGGGATTTGATGGCAGGATTGCATTTTATTAAAGCACCGTATTTGTCATAGTCATTATCATTAAAAAATAAATAATTCAAACATGCTTCGGATGTAATATTTGATTCTTTAACAGATTTTAATATTTCTAATTCCTCTTTTGTAGAGATATGCAAAATATTTAAATGAGTATTATATTTTAAAGCTGTATTAACAGCAAATTCAGTAGATTTAATACAAGCTTCTCTACTGCGTATTAAAGGATGATATTTAAAAGGAATATTATCCCCATATTTAGCTTTATATTTTTCAAGATTATCATTAATAATTTTATTATCCTCGGAATGCACAGAAATAATAATATTTGTATTTGAAAATATTTTATTCAGGCTAGTAATGTTATCAACGAGCATATTACCTGTTGAAGCACCCATAAAGACTTTTATGCCACAAGTGTTTTCAAAATCAATTTTATCAATTTCTTGAATATTATCATTAGAAGCTCCAAAATAAAAGGAATAGTTGGCAAGAGATTTTTCAGAAGCAAGTTTAAATTTATCTTCTAATAATTCAAGTGTAGTAGTGTTGGGAATAGTGTTAGGCATTTCCATAAAAGATGTAACACCACCTGCAACAGCAGCTTTTGATTCTGTAAAGATATCGGCTTTATGAGTAAGTCCGGGCTCACGGAAATGAACATGAGTATCAATTACACCGGGGAAAAGATATTTGCCATTAACATCAATAATTATAGAATCATCGTCATTTTTATACTCCCTAAAATTATCAATGTTTATAATATCTTCAATAATACCATTGTTAATAATAATATCGCCTTTAAAAATTTTGCCTTCGTTAACAATCCTGGCATTGACTATCCTGTATTTTTTACTCATCAATAAATTAATTTATGAATCTGTCTCAAGTATTTATATTTTAACATTTTATATTGACAGAGAATTTATTCTATTTTAATAAAAAAAAATGACATTAATTTTTCAGGGCAATTAAGACTTTCAAATATTTTTTTTTGTAATTTTTTTAAATCTCAATTTAATAACCCCCCAGCTGGCTTCTTTAAAAATCCCGGAGCTCATTTTAGAAGTACCTTCTGTTCTGTCAGTAAAAATAATAGGTACTTCAACAATGTTAAAGCCCAATTTCCATGCCGTATATTTCATTTCAATCTGGAAAGCATAGCCAATAAACTTTATTTTGTCAAAATTGATTGTTTCAAGGACATTTCTTCTATAGCATTTAAATCCTGCAGTAGTATCACGAATTTTCATACCAGTAATAAGTCGCACATAAGCAGAAGCAAAATACGACATCAGAACTCTGGTCATAGGCCAGTTTACGACATTAACACCTTTTATATATCTGGAACCAATAGCAAGGTCGGCACCATTATTGGCGCATGCATCATATAATCTTAAAAGATCCTCGGGATTGTGTGAAAAATCGGCATCCATCTCAAAAATATATTGATATTGTCTTTTTAAAGCCCATTCAAATCCATGAATATAAGCAGTACCGAGTCCTAGTTTACCTTTTCTTTCCTCAATAAACAAGCTACCGGAAAACTGAGGCATTAATGATTTTACAATATCACCAGTACCATCAGGAGAATTATCATCAACAATTAAGATATGGAATTTTTTTTTCAATGAGAATACTTTTCTGATAATTTTCTCAATATTTTCCTTTTCGTTATAAGTAGGAATAATTACAATGCTATCAGACACCTTAAATAGTTTAAATAAATAAAATATTCACAAAAATAAAAAAATAAATTTATCTAAATAAAAAAGCTACAATAAGTTTTATTGTAGCTTTCATAAATAATGTTAAAATATCAAGAATAATCACTCATGAGAGAGATGTATATTGTCAATTCTATAAGATGTTGTTTCACCATTAGTATCGCTACCTGTATATTTAAAAGCAATATATCCGGTTCCTGTATACGATGACAAATCCACTTCGCCTGAAGAAATCCATTCATGGTCAGGATCATTTTCTCCTGCAATAACAGCATCTAAAGGTTCCCATGTAGCAGTAGAGACATTAGTCCCGTCAAAATCTGTTGATATTAAAACCTCTAATCCATTATGATTCCAGTAAGCTTTTGCAGTTTCAAAAATTATTTTTTCATTATTATAAACATCAAAATCAATGGGAGGAGTAATAAGCCATGAAACATTCAGATCTTCACCTGAGTTATAAGCAGTTGCCTGAGCATAAATATTATTACTATATTCTTTTCCCTGCCAAGCTCTTGTGCCTGATTCAGCAAAATTTAACCAACCTTCTATATCAATATCTTCATAATTTGTCTGTGATTCAAAATCTTCATCAATAGTAGTAACGGCATTGCCACCGCCGCCTCCGCCTTGAGTATTAACAATAATATCATCAATACGAATGGAAGTAGATTCAGTAGCGCTTCCTCTGTATTTAAAAGCAATATAACCAACACCCTGATAATTTGCAAGGCTAATATCACCGGAAGAAATCCAATCATTGTCAGGATCATTTTGTCCTGCAACAACAGCATTTAACTGTGTCCATGTAGCAGAAGCAATATCAGAACCATCATAATCATTAGAAATCCAAACAGTAAGAGCGTCATCTGTTTGATGTTCCCAGTATGCTTTAGCTGAATTAAAATTCAAAACATGCTCGTCTGTGATATTAATTGGAGGTGTGATAAGCCATGAAATCATTTCGTCAAGTCCTGAATTATAACCTGTAGCTTGAGCATATTTATTGCCGCTAAATGATTTTCCCTGCCATTTTCTGTTACCTGCCTCAATAATATTTGACCAACCTTCAATATCAATATCTTCATAATCCTGAGCATCATTAAAAGATTCGTTAATTTCGTCAACAGGAGTAACATTACCGCCGCCGCCGCCGTTTTCAAATCTTTCATTAGTTAATAATACTTCATCAGTAGAACGGATATAAAGCTGCATATCTCCATTATATTCACTTACAACAGCAATTAAAGAACCTCTGCCTTCAGGTATAGGCTCATTTGCAAAATTTGCATATCCACTTGTACGCACTATAATAGTATTACCAAGGGAATCTTCTAACATTCTGTTTTTTGTTACTTTATTAGCTGAATCAGCATAAGTTTTTCCTAATTCTGATTCCATAAACTGAACATTATTAAGTTTTACCAATTGCGATTGATAATTTCCTGTATTTATTTCACTAATAAGAACATCCTTAGGTTGAATTTCTACCTGTGTTTTTTGTTTAATAATATTATTATCAATATCAACAGAATCTAATTGCAACACTCCGCTATAATCGCCAAGGATTAAATTTTTCAAATAAATTCTAATAGAATCGCCTTGATAAATTCCGCCTGAAGATAAAACATGTAAATTTATACCGCCGGTAGCATCTTGTACATAAGCATTTTTATAAATATTCCCTGATTTGTCGTCCATAATAACTGTAGCATAAACAGAAGAATCACCAACGAACTTAATGCTTTGTCCATTATTTGCATTATACATATCTCTAAGTTGTGATATTGTTAATACGTTACCTTCGGGTATGATAATTTGAGGTGGTTCATCAAATTTATCATCGATACAGCTAACGCTGATAAATAGGCTTAATATTAATACAATGCTTAATAAAAATATATTATTTTTTTTCATAATTAAATTATTAAAATTATTTTAGTTACTAAAAATTATTAAAAAAACAGACTAGATTCTAAAACTTAAATTAACAAAAAATGTCCTTCCATAGAGATAAAAATATTTAGGAGGAAATTTATTAATATTTTTTTGTTCATATCTGTATTGTTCAAATCCGCCTGTGGCAAAATCAGTATTATCTAAAATATTACTAACACTAATATTAAGGTTAATATAATATTCTTTTATTTTCCATGATTTTCCTAAAAATAAATCAAGAGTATAAGCATCGTCTAATTTTTCCTGTTGCATAAGTTCTTCCCACTGGGGGTCAGTACTTACAAGACCTTCAACAGCTTGTAATGTTCTTCTGTCAGGATTAATATTTAGATACATATTGCTAAAGAAATTAGCATTAATACCACAGAACCAATATTTAGAAGAGAAATATTTTAAGCCAACAGAACCAGCTGTTTGCGGCATGCTTCCAATTTTATTATTTTTAATGTAAACAGTTTTATTATCAACTAAAATTTCAGAATTATTATCCTGCGAAATAGTAACTTTAGGACGGGAATCATAAATGAAATCATTTTTAGTTAAAACAGTTGTAAATGTAAGAGCTGAAGTTAAAGGTACTTCAATACCTAATTCAGTACCATAATGCAATTTGTCAACGCCTGTCATAATATAATTCACAAAACTACGCATTTCGTCGTGATAAAAACTTCTTGACCATGTTTGGTCTATAAATTTAGTATAATAGAAAGTAAGTCTTGATTTAATAAAAGGGGAACGAATAATATAATTGATATCACCTGATAGAATTTTTTCGTTAGAAAGATTATCAATAACATCATTGCGGGTTCTGGCAGAAATAAAAGCATTTCTAAAATAAGGAGCATTAGTAAGATAAGCAGCATTAAAGCTTATAAAATTCTTGCCATTAATTTTATATGTAGCTCCTGATTTTAGAGCAAAGTTGAAATATTTTTGTTTTTCAGAATCTCCATAAGAATTATCAGGGAATTTACCGTTTTGCATATTTCCTGTTCTCCAAAAGCTAGTGTGAGAGACAGAACCTGCAAGATAAAAGTCAACTTTGGAATAAGAAAATTCACTTTGAGCAAAAGCTTCTACTTTATTAACATTAGCAGTATAATCATAACCGAATTTATCACCTTCGTAAACAAGATTGTTAGGGTGGCGGAGGTCGCTTTGAGCAAGCTCAATATCTTTAAAATCTCTTTCTGCAAACTGGTCAATATCAAGCCAGTATTCACCGCCTAACAAATCAGAGATTTTTTTAAAATGATAACCTTTATATAAATTTGCATTAATACCTGAGGTAATATAAATATTATCATTAATTTCAGAATTATA
Source organism: Bacteroidales bacterium (assembly GCA_021158345.1). Taxonomy (GTDB): domain Bacteria; phylum Bacteroidota; class Bacteroidia; order Bacteroidales; family AUK083; genus AUK083. Next base: position 8,965 of record JAGGUV010000014.1, on the reverse strand, counting down.
TAAAGAATTAAATGATAACTGGGAATTATCATTTCTTCTGTCCTCAACAATATATTTTGCTCTGTTACCAGTAAAATCGTTTCCTTCAATACCATCTACATCATTAACTGTATAAAGATTTTTTCTGTTAGCGAAATAGAAATTGTCCCAATGTATCTGTCTGTAATCTTCTGAATTTTGCCATAAATTTGTCAACTTATTAAAAGTAAATTCATCATCTTGAAAATAAGAAGGCAACTTTTTATAATAGTCAGGTCTGGGGTCATTAGCATCATACCAATTTAAAGCAGTACTTCCGCCTTTACTAAAAGAATAAGCAACAGAAGAAGTAAGAGTAGATTTTTTATCAATATTCCAATAATGACTAAAAATAAAAACAGGTTTATGATAATTGCTCACGCGAGAGTTTCTTTTTTCGCCATTTTGATAGCCCCAATAGGGGTTATAATAATTTGAACCTGCAAGGTCATAAGCTTCCTGAGTAGATACACCCGGTTTACCATGTTTGTTAGGGGCACCAAAAGCAACTAATCCAAAACTATGTTGATTGTTAATTTTTTTCTCAACAGATAAAAAATAACTCCAGGCATCATAAAAAGTACCATCAATATAACCTTCGTTAGCCCAACGTCTGGAACCTGAAAAAGTAACAGCCCAATTATTTTCCATCATACCTGTAGAAGCTGTTAGCATAATTCTGTTAGTATAACTTCTGTTAGATCCTGAAAGTGTTAACTTAATACTTTTACCATATTTCGAAGCTCTTGTATCCATATTAGTAATACCACCAATACTGCTAAAGAAATTTCTGCTTGCCACAATACCGGTTTTAACGTCTTTATTACGTAAGACATCATTTAATCCTCCAATAACAGACCAATGTGCCCAGCCTGTCTCCATGTCATTTAAAGAGATATTGTTCATGAGCATATTAGTATATTGAGAGTCGTAACCTCTAATTCTAAAATGCGCAGGACCGAAAGTATAAGCAGCAGTGTTTACAAAAACATCTTTTGATGATTGTAATAAACCTGAAATATTTTGTGATTGTTCATCAACATTAAAATCATCATCAGATAATGTAATTATAGGTATAGCTTCATTTTTAGTAACCAATGTATCTTGAGCTATTGATTTAAAATTAAATACTATTAATATTAATAGTATTATTTTGATTGTTTTCTTCACGGTTATCCTGTTTTATTTTTTTGTGAAAGCAAAAGTAATAAATATAATTATCGAATTAAATTAGAGAAGGCATTTTTTTAAAATTATGACTGTAAAAATAAATCAATAATTTTATATCTCTATAATTATCATTGATTTTCTATGAATTATAAATTTTTAATTTTTTTAATCTTTAAACTAATAAAAATGTATTTTTGCCAAAAGAATTCTATTACAAAAATTGTATTTTATGAAAAATTTTAAAGTCAGTATTATAGGCGTATTAATGATTTCTTTGTTATTTATATTTATAAAGACTTCAGAGGCTCAAAATAAAAAATATCAGATTGCCACAATAGCATTTTATAACCTTGAGAATTTATTCGATACTATTGATACACCAGGAGTTAGAGATACTGAATTTACTCCTGAAGGCAAAGCCAAATGGACTGGTAAAAGATATTATCAAAAGTTGGATAATATGTCTGAGGTAATTTCAAAAATAGGTTCTGATGTTACAAAAGAAGCTCCTGCTATAATAGGAGTCTCAGAAATAGAAAATAAACAAGTTTTGGAGGATTTGGTGAAAACCGAAAATTTAAAAAAATATGATTATCATATTGTGCATTATGACTCACCTGATAGACGTGGCATTGATGTTGCGTTATTGTACAGACCTGAATATTTTAAATTTCTTAACAGTGCTTCAAGACGATTAAAAATAAAGGGAAAACCCGATTTTAAAACTCGTGACCAGTTAGTGGTTTCAGGACTTCTGAACGGAGAACAAATATATCTGATTGTAAATCACTGGCCTTCACGTAGGGGTGGTGAAAAGAGAAGCAGACCTTTACGTAATGCTGCTGCTGATTTGTCGCGTAGTATTGTCGATTCTATCTTTAATATTGATGCTGATGCAAAAATTATTTTAATGGGAGATTTAAATGATGACCCTGTTAACGAGAGTGTTAGGTTGCATCTTAAAGCTAATGGTGATATTAGTAAATTATCAAAAGGTCAGTTGTATAATACTCTAAAGAAATTTTATGATAAGGGTATAGGTTCACTTGCATATAGAGATTCCTGGAATTTATTCGACCAGATAATAATTTCACAATCATTACTTAGTAAAAATACATCTTCTTTGGAATTTTATAAATCGGGAATTTTTAACAAGAATTTTTTAAAACAACAAAAAGGACGTTATCAGGGTTATCCTTTTAGAACTTATGCAGGCGGAGTATATATTGGCGGCTATAGCGATCATTTCCCCACTTACATTTTTTTGGTTAAAGAATTAAAATAATAATTCATTTTTTTTTAGTGATAATTTTAAATATTAGATGTTATTATAAAAATAATATCTTTGCACGTTTTTATAAATATATAAGATATGGTTACAAAAGAAAAAATATTAGAAGTTTTAAAGTCTGTGATGTTCTTTCCAGCTAAAGATAATATTGTTTCATTAAAAATGGTTAAGGATATTAAAGTTGAAGGCAAAAAAGTTAGCTTCACATTAATGTTTCATAAAAAAGACGAACAATATATTACAGTAGTAAAACAGTCGTGTGTAAAAGCAATTGAAGGACATTTTGGAGAGGATGTAGATATAAAAGGTAATATCACAGCAAAATTTGATGATGACGAAGGTCTATTGCCAAATGTAAAAAACATCATTGCAATAGCATCAGGCAAAGGTGGTGTAGGAAAATCAACTGTTGCAGCGAATCTTGCTATTGCATTATCAAAAACAGGGGCTAAAGTTGCATTAGTAGATGCAGATATTTATGGACCGTCAATACCCATGATGTTTGGCGTTGAAGGTGAAAAACCCATGGTAAAAGAAGTTAATGGCAAAACAAAAGTTATTCCTATTGAAAGATATGGGATAAAAATGCTGTCAATAGGATTTTTTGTAGATCCAAATCAGGCATTAATCTGGCGTGGGCCCTTAGCCTCAGGAGCTTTAAAACAACTTTTTGGTGATGCATTATGGGGTGAGATAGATTATATGGTTGTGGATATGCCTCCGGGAACAGGCGACATTCACATCTCATTAGTGCAAAGTGTACCTGTAACAGCAGCAATTATTGTAAGTACACCTCAACAGGTTGCTATTTCAGATGTTAAAAAAGCAGCTAATATGTTCAGAGTTCCTAGTATTAGTGTACCTATCCTGGGATTAATAGAAAATATGTCATATTTTACTCCTGCTGAATTACCTGATAATAAATATTATATTTTCGGTAAAAATGGTTGTGAAAAATTTGCCAAAGAATTACACGTACCATTTTTAGGACAAATACCTATTTCTGAAAGTGTTTGTGAGTCGGGAGATTCAGGAAAACCTATAATTTTAGAGGATAATTCTCCTGTGTCAAAAGCTTTAAAAGAAATTACAGATAGTATTATTAAATGGGTTGACATAAGAAATGTTCAAATTAAACCTACTGAAAGAGTTAAAATTGATCCTAATTAAATTTATAAATAATAAAATAAAAAACTATGAGTTCACAAGATTTAAAACTTATAAAAAAGGTTAAAGATGCTATTGAGCAGGTAAGACCATATTTGCAAGCTGATGGTGGAAATATTGATTTTATTGAATTAACGGATGACAATGTTGTAAAAGTAGAATTGCTCGGTGCTTGTTCAACATGCCCTATGGGTATGATGACATTAAAACAGGGTGTTGAAGAAACAGTAAAAAAAGCTGTTCCTGAGATAAAATCTGTAGAAGCCGTTAATTTTAACTTTTAAAAAAATAATATACTTTTTCATTATTTTGACAGATAAAAAAAATGGAATGTTTTTTTTGACGTAAGTCAATAAATAAAAACATTCCATTTTTTATTTATAAAATTCAATAAATAAAGTTTTTTTTACAAAAGATATTTTGCCACAACAGGCATTCTTCTACCCATACCAAAAGCTTTTGATGAAACTCTTAAAATAGGAGGTGTTTGTCGTCTTTTGTATTCGTTAATATTAACAAGTTTTAAAACTTTTCTTACAATATTCTCATCAAAGCCAAGATTAATAATATGTTCAGGACCTTTATGCAATTCAATATAATTATATAAAATTTTATCAAGGATATCATAATCAGGTAAAGAATCGGAGTCTTTTTGGTTGGGTCTGAGCTCTGCAGAAGGAGGTTTGTTAATAGTGTTATTGGGGATTATTTCTTTTTCTTTATTAATAAATTTAGCAAGTTTAAAGACATCGGTTTTATAAACATCACCCAGAACAGATAATCCGCCGCACATATCACCATACAAAGTTCCATAACCAACAGCAGCTTCACTTTTATTTGAAGTGTTTAGCAAAATATATCCATATTTATTTGAAAATGCCATTAGCAATAAACCTCTGATTCTTGCTTGCAAATTCTCTTCAGCAATATTAAAAGGAAGATTATTAAAATATGGTTTTAATGTTTTATTTGAAGCGTTGTAAATATCTTTAATGCTAATAATATTATAATCGACATTTAAATTTTCAGCAAGTGCAACAGCATCATTAACAGAATGGTCGGAAGAGAATTCAGAAGGAAGCAATATAGCTTTAAGGTTTTTATTGCCAAGGGCTTTTGCAGCAAGCACTAAGGTTACAGCAGAATCTATGCCTCCTGACAAGCCTAAAATAGCTTTTTTAAAATTCAATTTCTGAAAATAATTACTTATTCCCATTATCAGAGCATCGTGGATAAGTTGAATTTTTTCAGCAGGATTATTTTTATTAGAAATATCATTTAAATTATTTGTGTCATAAATTCTGAAGTCCTCTTTAAAATATTCAAATTCATCAATTATTTTACCTTGTTCATTAATTACGAGAGAGCCACCATCGAAAAGTATTTCGGTTTGAGCTCCAACATGATTAACATAGAACAAAGGAAGATGATATTTTTTAGAATTTTTTACAAGTATTTCTTTTCGTTTTTTAGCCTGATTAAAACTAAAAGGAGAAGCTGCAATATTTATAATAAAATCAGGATTTTGTTTAATAAGCTCTTCCATAGGATTTAAGGGGTACAAAGGTCTGTCGTCTTCAGCCCATAAATCTTCACAAATTGTTAAAGCAATTTTTTTATCTTTAAATTTAATGATATTGAAATCTTTTGCAGGTTCAAAATATCTGTATTCGTCAAAAATGTCATAATTAGGCATTAAAGCTTTATTGGCAATACTGAGAATTTTTCCATCAGCAAGAAAAAATGCAGAATTCAACAATCTTTTGCCTTTATTATTTTTATTAAAAGAAGGACTTCCAATAACAGCAGCAATACCATCACATTCTTTAGCAATAGATTTTACTGCATTATCACATTTAATAATAAAATCATCAAATTCTAAGAAATCCTGAGCAGGATATCCTGACACAGATAATTCTGAAAATATTACAAGGTCGGCGCCTTGATTTTTTGCTTTTTTTATTGAGCTTATAATTTTATCAATATTACCCTTAAAATCTCCAATAAAATAATTTAATTGTGCTAAAGCTATTTTCATAAACAGATAAAATAATTGATATTTAAAACCCGCAAGGTTAATTAATTATTAACAGAAACTAACATTGCGGGTTATAAAAAAATATGATTAAAAAAGAACGCCAATATTTAACTCAAAATAGTTTAAATAAGCTTGTTCTTTATCATTATTTAAAGAATTATGACCTTTTAAAATATCAATAAAACCATTATTAAAATTCAATCCGAGAATTAAAGTAGTAGTAGAATTTAAATCAATACTACAACCACCGCCAATAATTATTGATTCGCGGACTAATGTAATATTATCTTTGATATCGACATTAGTTTCGGAAGGTATTACTGAACCTGAAATTAATTGATAATCGTCATCAGCTTTGGCACGAATATTAAAGCTCGTTCCAATACCTATTTGTCCGAAAAATTTGTACCTGCTTTCGTTATTTGCCTGCATTCTGAGAATAACAGGAATCTCAAAATATTTAAGATAATATTTTCTGTTAAGAGTTCCGGTAGAGACAGAATTACCATTATTATCTTCTATTAAATAAGGTGATGATAATTTTCCATAAGCCTGAGTTATATTAAACCCCGTCTCAATAGAATAATTGTCTGACATGTTAATATGAGATAGAAAGCCCCATGAAAATCCCATCATACCACCTTCGCTATTATAATTTTTTGTATCAGGTTTTATCCAGCATACATTTGGTGAAAAAGAAAATCCAAAACGATATGATTTTTCTTGTGAAAAATTTTTTTCTGTCAAAAAGAAAAAAATCAAGACAAATAATAAAATACATTTTTTCATTAATATCAGTTTTAAATAATAAAAATAAAGAATACTATAATATTAAAGGAATTTATTATAAAAACTCCTTTTGAACCAAAGATAAAACAAAAATAGAACGAAATTTGCAAATAATAATTATAAAAAAAATATTTTTTTCAAGTTAATTAAAAAAACCAAATCCTAAAGCAGCGGTTACAGAAGAAAAACCATCAGGAGAATAAGTCCCTGAAGCAGTTAGGCTCATGAAACCTAATTTAAGTCTAAAACCCCCGCTTAAGCCAAATTGAGTTTTTTCAACTTTAACATTTATAGGGTCAGCAGAATTATTAATCATTTTATTCAAACCCTGATCTAAAATAATATAAGGATAATCTCCTGCAAGTGTTAATGTTGTAGAAGAATGAGTAAGCCCTAAACCTCCAAAGAAAGTAATAACAGGTAATTTTTTTGAGACAAGAACGCTTAAATTCCATGAGTTAACATCAAATTCAAAATTCTGCTCGTCATAATTAGCAATAACAGTTCCCTGATTTTCAAGAATTTGCTGCTGTACAGTATTTGAAAAATTTACCAGCAAATCATTTTCATCTAAAAACGGACCATCCATACTAAGATTAGCAGAGGAATAAGTTCCCATAACTGATAAAGAAAAAGGTAAATGTTTAATAACAGGAATCCATTGTTTAATATCATGTTTTATACCTATCCCGAAAATTTTCGTTTTAATAGGCTCGGTATCAACCGCTGGCAATTTCAAAGGAGGCAATGCCCTTAACATAATTTCAGTACCCTTAGGCAAACCTAAATTAATTTGTGGAGTAAATCCGGGAAAACCATTTATTCCAAGAGTAGGAACTTTTCTGGAATATAAATATTGTAATTCTCCGGGACTATTGGGGATAGCGGTTTTAATAGAGAATGTAGCTGCATCATCTTCAACGCCGAGAATAGTTGGCAGCTCATCTTTGTCAGATGTCAGGTAGGTTAAGTCTAAATCTTTTATATTAAACGTTTTATATTTGTCGGGGGCAACAGAATATGAAGCAACAAGTCTAAAATCAAATCTCCATTTTTTTAAGGGGTCGGCAGTTGTGTACCAGCCATTATTAAAATTATTGCCAATTGCTTCCATCATAGGTCCTGCATAGGCTTTAATAATTTTATTGCCGTCTTCTTTACTGGAATTAATAAATACTGATAATTCGTCTTGTGCATTTAGACTGCTTATAGCAAAAAAACTTATTAGTGGTAAAACAAAAAATACTCTTTTAATAAATGTCTTTTTCATAGCTTTGTTTTTTAGAAATTAATAATAAAATACTAAGATACAAAAAATTATAAAATTTTCAACAAAAAATTATAATAAAATTATTTTATTTTTATTAAATTTGAATAAAAATAATAATTATTATAATAAAATTTTAGAATAATTATTATATTTGTTAAAAAAAATAACTAATTAAAAAAACATAGTCATGAAAAAAACAGCATTAATTTTTTTATTTGCATTAATAAGTGTATCATTATTTGCACAAATACCAAATTTCGGACCAAAAATCGGGATTACATCATCACAGCTGAGTTCCGACCTGGATGATTATACCCAAGAATCAATTTTAGGTTATCAATTTGGGGCGTTTGCAAGACTTAATTTTGGAAAAATATATCTTCAACCTGAAGCATATTACACAAAAAAAGGCGGAGAGTTAAATTTTAAACCTTCTATTAATCCGGATTTTGAAATAAAAAATAAAATTAAACTTAACACACTTGATGTTCCTCTATTGTTAGGATATAAAGTCTTAAACCTAAAAGTTGTAAATGTTAGATTAAATGCAGGACCTGTTGCTTCGTTTGTTCTTAATAAAAATGTTGAAGTACATAATAATAATATTGATTTTAAATCAGGTTCTACCGGAGAGATTACAAAAGATGATATTAAGGATGCAATATGGGGTTTTCAGGCAGGTGTTGGTGTTGACGTTTTAATGTTTACTATTGATGTTCGTGCTGAATGGGGTATTAACGATATCTCAAATGTTTCTGATATGGAATCAAAAAGTAATTTATATTATATCTCAATAGGTTATAAATTATTTTAAAAAATATTCATTCTTCATATTTTAAAAATTTTTAATTAATGCAAAAAAAAATATTTTTTTTTCTATCAGTATTAATTTTCATTTTAGGTTCCTGTAATAAAAAAAGCAGGAACTTAAAAGTTAATATATCTAAAATCAATATTAAAACTATTAAAATAAAAAGGTATGAAAAAGCTCTTTTTAACATTGATACAAACAATTTAAAATCGGAATTAAAAGGACTTTCAAAAGACTATAAAGTTTTTCTTAATGCTGATTTTAATGATCCGGAAAATTTAGAGCAAATTCATGATTTTATTACTGATAAAAACATAATAGAGCTTTATAATAATTGCATTAAAGAATATCCTGATTTGAATGATATTGAAAAAGATATCACAACATCATTAAAATATTACAAATATTATT
>JAGGUV010000094.1 GCA_021158345.1 Bacteroidales bacterium | reverse complement strand
TATCCATTAAAGAAGTTATTAATTTCAAAGCATCTTTTGCTGTCCTGCACCTTTGCAAAGCAAATATCTGAGCTTGCTCCACAGTCATTATTTGTTTACTCTCTTTACGAATAATTCTCAGCTCTTCCCGTTGACTGATAGTGCTTTCGCCAATAGCAAGTTGATGTTCGTTCATATGAGAATATGCAGAGTGAAAATAAGCATAAGTATGTTCAACCTGAGGGATTTGACCAATAACTTCTCCATAATTGTTTAAATCTAAAGGATCGTTTACCAAAGTAATACCCCAATAAACATTTGTCATTTCACCTTTTTTAAAGTCCATAGCAGGGACATATCTTATTCTGCTGTCTGGGCCACAATCTGTGTGTGAAATTATTACAGAGCCATCAACAGTGGCTTTCTTACCCACAACTATTGCTGTGCAACTGTATCCGTTTAACGTGGATAATGATAATACGAATAGAACTAAAATTAATCTTGTTTTCATACGCTTTTTTATTTTTTTATTAATATGATATTTTTAGAATTTTTTCTTTACTAACATTTAATTTTTAATCTTAACATCCAACCATTTTTCCAAAGCTGAATAAACAGTATGTTTTTGTTTGTCAGACATATATTTTATCCTTGCTGTTCTATGTGAACCATTATGAATGTATATTTTTATAGCATTGGTTTTTCCCGAAGGTTGATATGATGTTGCTGACCAGGTGTCACTTCCTCCATAAATGTATATGAAATTGTTCCCATAATTGTCTAAGAATTTTTTTACTTTTTGCATAGGAACACTATCAAATTTTACATTTATATTTTTGGGAAGAGTAAAATTAAAATTTGGATTATCAAGATGTTTAAGATATCCTTTTAAAGGTTTTGTATCATAGCCATAATATCCGATTTGTGTAAGAGCCTGATAAAAAAATGGTTGTAGCTCTTTAACACCTTTATCAGAAAAATAATTAAATGATGAAACTTTTGTTAAGCAGTTAAAAAGTTTTTTTAATGATTTATCATTCTCGGGAATATCCGATTCATTGATAATACCCCATTGCCAATAAGCAAAAGGAAATTCCAAAACATTATATTCAAAAGCTTTTTCAAATCCCATAGAAAATTTATAGTTTTTTTCTTTAGATAATTTTTTAAGCATAGGAATTAATTTATCTTCATTTTTTAATAGAAGTTTCTGAAAATTAATGATTTTATCTCTTGCTGATTTAGTTCCAACAGTATCTAAAAAAGTATAAATTCTGGAATCTTCAGCAGAAAAATTTAAAGGAGCAACATAAGGGACTGAAACATCAACATCATTAGGAAAAAAATATCTGTGATACATAGTTGTCTGACCGCCTTTGCTTATACCTGTGTTAAGCCATTTTCCCTTATATATTTTTTTAAAGATTTCAACAATATGATGATGGTCTTCTGCTGCTTGTTTTATTGTTAAATATTTCCAAATCAAACTATCGGGTTTTGACTCGCCAAAATAACGATGTTCTACAATTATTTGATTGCATTCTAACAAAGAGCTTAACTCCGACTTATAATTTCTGTTAGCAGAATAACCTTCAGTAATAAATACTACTGGTTTTGAATAATCAATATGTGAAAGATAAACTTTTTGAGTAAATTTTTCTCCATCAGGATTATTATGATCTAATGGTTGAAGAATTTTTAATTCATAAGCAGATTTATATAAAGTATCATGCTTAATTTCTTTGATTTGAGAAATGTCTGAAATAGATTCTAATCTCGAATACAGACTTTGTTTTTTTGTATTACAAGATGAAAATGTAATAATAATTATACTTAATATTAAAGCATAAAATCTTCTGTTAGTTTTGTTTATGTTTTTCATGTGTTTATAATTTTTTAATTATTATCTAAAAATAAAACCATTATCTAAAATATCATCATCATTAAAATAAAATTTGTTTTGACCAGTGATAAAAGCATTACCGGTAACTTTTGGAATGACAGCATCAAAATTACCAAAATTAGTTGTTTCAACAACTTCAACATCCATAGTAGTATTTAAAATACTTTCGATAGTAATACTTTGATGAATTTTAATTTCATTTTTTGCAAAATTAATAGCAGCTCTGGCGCTAACACCGGTTCCTGTCGGGGAGCGGTCAACTTCGCCATCAGCAAATATGCATACATTTCTGCTATGGTTTTCAGGATTTAAGGCATCATCTGTAAAAATTGTGCCATACAAAAAGCTTAAATCATCTTCAAAAGGATGTTTTATCTCAAAATTCTCCATCACAGCTTTTTTTATTCTTTTACCATAATCAATAATTTTATTATAATTTTCAGCATTTAAAGGCAGGTTCAATTTTTTAGCATCAACAAAAGCATAAAAAGCACCTCCAAAAGCAACATCAAATTTAACATCACCAATGCCCTGAACAAAAACAGATTTATCTCTCAAATATAAATATGAAGGCACATTAAGAAATGATACTTTTTTTACTTTATTATTTTCATCTCTGAAAGCAGTAGCATAAACTCTTCCTGCAGGAGCGTCAATTTTAATAATAGGATTTTTTTCTTTTTTCTTTATCATACCCGTATCCAAAACAACTGTTGTTAATGCAATAATAGCATGACCGCACATAGTGCTGTAGCCTTCGTTATGGATAAAGAAAACACCAAAATCACCGTCAGGAGTATTAGGAGGAGTGAGGATAGCACCATACATATCGGCGTGTCCGCGAGGTTCAAATATTAAGGCTGTTCTGATATTGTCGTAATGTTCGCGGAAATAACGTCTTCGTTCGAGAACAGTATTTCCTTTTATTTCAGGTAACCCGCTTATTATAACTCTCAAAGGTTCTCCGAGAGTATGAGCTTCAATAGTCTTTATAACTCTATTATTGTTTTCTAATTCCCAATTAAAATTATCTAAAAGTTCCATATGTTTATATTTTTGTAATATGCTAATTTTCAGTTTCCTGCACAATAATGGTTTTACTGGTTTATACTAAATTTTTAAATCATTTTCTTTCATTTTCAACATCCTCAATAGTTTTAGGCAATGGCTTTCCTAATAATCTGGCTCCGTCTTTTGTAATAAGATAATCCTCTTCATTTCTTATTCCACCAAAGTTTTTATATTCTTTTAGTTTATCATAATTAAGAAATTCCATGAATTTTTTTTCTGTTCTCCATTTATCAATAAGTTCGGGTATAAAATAAATGCCGGGTTCAATAGTAAGAACAAATCCCGGTTCCAGTTCACGAGCAAGGCGTAATGATTTAATACCAAACTGAGTACTTTTTGGTTTGCCATCATAACCGACATATACTTCGCCAAGATTTTCCATATCGTGAACATCAAGACCCATCATATGCCCTAAACCACAAGGAAAAAACATAGCATGAGCTCCTTGAGCAACAGCCTCATTAATATCACCTTTCATAAATCCTAAATCTTTCATACCCTGAGCAATTGTTTTGCAGGCAAGTAAATGAATATCTTTAAATTTAATTCCTGGTTTTAAAGCATTAACAGCAGCCATATGAGCATTTAAAGTAACAGAATAAATTTCTTTTTGTCTGTTTGTAAATTTTTTGTCAACAGGAATTGTGCTTGACATGTCGCCGGCATAGTGCATTCTGTTTTCAGCGCCTGCATCAAGAAGCAGCATATCGCCTTTTTTTAAGATATTTTTATGAGAGTGATTGTGAAGAGTTTCACCATGAATACTTGCTATTGTAGGGAATGATAATTCTCCGGCGTTGGCAATAGCAATTTGATGAACAGTAGCAGCAATATCAGCTTCTGATATTCCTGGTCTTGCCATTCTCATTGCGGCAAGATGCATGTCAACAGTTGTATTTACAGCTTCTTCTATCTGTATTATCTCTTCATCAGTTTTTATATTCCTTTGATTTACTACTGACTTAATGAGCTCAACAGAGGCAAATTTATTTACGTCATTTGGATTGATATTTAGCCAGTTAAAAAATTTAATATTATTCAATGCCCTGTATTGAGGTAAAAAATGTATTTTTCTTCCTGAATTTTTAGCCTTTTTCAAAAATTCATCCAATTGGCTTATTGTTCCTGTGTTATTGATACCTGCTGCTAAACTTCTTTCTTTTATCGAAGGTTTAGTACCCATCCAGACAATGTCATCAATAGTAAGATCATTACCAAAAATATAATCAGTATCATTATCAACATCAATTAAACCTGTTAATCCCGGATGATCAAGACCGAAAAAATAAAGAAAAGAGCTGTCTTGTCTGAAATGATATGTGTTGTCAGCATAGTTCATCGGGCTTTCTTCATTACCCGGCATTAATATTATACCTGATTTAAGGTCATTTTTTAATTGTTTACGTCTTTTAATATAAGTTTCTGGTTTAAACATAATTTTATCTCCTGTTTTATAAAAGTTTTAAAATAATTGTTATTAAAAATGGAACTAATATTGTTAATACTATTCCGTTAAATACCGAAATCATTGCATATTCTTTTCCTGATGACTTTACAATAATTGGTAAAGTTGTATCCATGGAAGTGGCGCCACCGGATGCAATAGGAGCCAACTTTCCAAAATATTTTGCAAATAAAGGACTTGCCAGCAATGTGATAATCTCTCTTAAAATATTTGATAATAAAGCTATTACTCCAAGTGTATATCCGCTGATTTCAGTAATAAAAATACTTGACAAACTATAATATCCAAAACCTGCACCAACAGCCATAGCTTCTTTAATTTTTAAATCCGAGAATAAAAAAGAAATTAATAATGAACCTAATAAAGAGCCAATAATAACACACACCGGGACTAAAAATATTTTAAATTTATATTGTTTTATTGCTTTCCACGATGATTTATCGCTGCCAACAGATATTCCAACTAAAAACATTAAAACATATAGAGCATATTTACTAAAATCATTGTTTACCATTACATCAGGCAAAAAATGAAATAATCCTAAAATCACTCCTGAGATAAAAAATAATAAAATTATCAGACTGTTTTTCATTTTACAGGGGTTTTAGTTTTCTTAAAAAAAATTTTATATGTAATCAAAGCAAATAGAATGCTTCCTAAAACTGCTCCAAAAGTAATTGCCAATGATTTTAAACCAATATTATCAAGATGATTGATAATTGTTTTGTTTAATCCAACAGATATTCCAAGCAGAAATAAAAGTGCATAAATAGCCCAGTTTACAAGCTTATCAATAATAAAAATAAATCTTTTTTTATCATTTAAAATTGTACCTATTATCATGCCTGCTACCATTAAAGAAAGTACTATTATCATAATAATTAATTATAAATTTTTGATTAAAAATAAAGACATACGCGTGTAAAGATGTAACCGGGTATTGCCTCCATAAATGCCATGATTGCGATTAGTGTAAAGTTGCATCTCAAATTGTTTGTTATTTTGTACTAATTTTTCCGAAAGCTCTAATGTGTTTTGAATGTGCACATTATCATCTGCTGTACCGTGAATAAGTAAAAATTTGCCTTTTAGTTTGTCTGCATAGTTTATTGCTGCATAATTATCATAACCTTTAGGATTTTCCTGTGGTGTACGTAAATATCTTTCAGAGTATATATTGTCGTAATAACGATATGTTGTAACAGGAGCAACAGCAATGCCAGCCTTAAAATTTCCTGCTCCTCTTAGCATACAAAGTGAAGACATTTGACCACCAAAACTCCATCCATAAATTCCAATTCTTGAACTGTCGATAAACTTTTTGTTACCCATATATTTTTTTGCATCAATTAAATCCAGAAATTCAAGATTTTGCAACTGCATATAAGTACATTTTTTAAAATTTTCACCTCTGGCACCTGTTCCTCTGTTATCTACGGAGAAAACTATATATCCTTTTTCCGTAAGATAATTAAACCATTGAAATTCCCAACGATTTAAAACAGTTTGAACTCCCGGGCCACCATAAACATAAAGCAGTGCAGGGTATGTTTTTGTTGAATCAAAATTATATGGTTTAAGAATCCATGCATTTAAGGATATCCCTTCAGAATTTTTAAATGAGAAAAATTCTTTTTTAGGCATTTTGTAATTTTTAACCAATTTTTTTAATTCAGAATTGTTTTCAAGAATGCGAATAGTTTTACCTTTTTCATTATGTAAACTGACAATGGTAGGAGTGTTAATATCTGAAAAATAATTAATGTAATATTTAAATCCTTTGCTAAAAACAGCATTGTTAGTACCTTCTTTTTTCGATAATTTAATATTGTTTTTTCCATTTAGTCCTATTGAAAATATTTCCCTTTGTAATGGCGATGACTTTGCTGCCTGATAATATATTGTCTTTGTTTTGCTATTATATCCATAATAATGTGTAACATCAAAATTACCTTTTGTTATTTGCCTTACAAGTTTTCCATTTATATCATAAAGATAAATATGATTAAATCCGTTTTTTTCGCTAGTTAAGATAAAATGTTTTTTATCTTTTAAGAATGTAAGGTCATCGTTTATCTCAACATAACATTTATTTATTTCGGTATAAATCACTTTTGATTTTCCTGTTTCAGCATCGGCAAATAAAAGTTCATATTTATTTTGAAGCCGGTTAAGACGTACTACTGCCAATTGATTGGGATTTGCTGTCCATAAAATTCGTGGTATATATTGATCTGTGTTTTTTCCAATATCAACGGTTTTTGTTGTATTATTTTTTTCATCAAAAATATGTATGCTTACTATTGAATTATCTTCTCCGGCTTTGGGATATTTTATTGAGTAGTTAGCTGGATAAAGCTTGTTTTCTGTTAATGCAGGATGACTGCCTTGAAATAATGTGATATTGTATTCTTTAAGATTTGTTTCATCAAATCTATAATATGCAATATATTTACCATCAGAAGACCAATGAAAACCTTTTGCAAATGAAAACTCTTCTTCATATACCCAGTCGGGTGCACCGTTAATAATGCAATTGTGCTTACCGTCAAATGTAATTTGTTTTATTTTTCCGGTATCAATATTTTTAATAAAGAGATTGTTTTTATAGAAAAATGCAACTTTGTTTTCTGTTGGTGAAAATGTTGCAAGTTGCTGCTTTCCTTCTGATAATCGTTCAATAGTTTGATTTTTAATATTGAATATGTAGTAAACAGCCTTAAAAGAATGTCTGTAAATTTGTTCTTTTTGAGTTACCAACAAAATTTGTGTTTCATCGCTATTGAAAGAATAATCATCAATGGCTTTAATTTTTAATGATTTAAAATTATCAAGATTAAAAATTGTTTTTACTTTATCTCCTGTTTTATACGAGTATTCAACAATACTTTTTCTATTATTGAGTGTTGTATAATTAACCCCATTATTCATAGACCTTAATCCATACACAGATTTTGCATAAAATTTGCCTTTAACTATATCATTAAGGGTAAATTCTTCAGCCTTATTTTGAGCAAATGAAAATGATGTTAATAAACAAAATAACAAGAATAGGTTTATTTTATATTTCATTGTTTTTGGTTTTATTGGGTTTACATTTATTTTTAATTAAAAAGATTCGTGTTCAGTACGTTTAATAATTTCATTTTGAAGGTCTTCGCCCAGGTCATTGAAATAATCACTATAACCTGCAACCCTGACTATTAAATCTCTATATTTTTCAGGATGTTTTTGTGCATCTTTAAGAGTTTCGGCTGAAACAACATTAAACTGAATATGATGACCATCCATTTTAAAATAAGAACGAATAAGATAAACAAGGTTTATAATATTTTTTTCAGATTTTAATAAGTCAGGAGTAAATTTTTGATTTAACAAAGTGCCACCTGTTTTAATATGATCGATTTTAGCAGTGGATTTTATAACAGCAGTTGGACCTTTTGTGTCAGCACCCTGAACAGGGGAGATTCCTTCGGAAAGAGGCTCAGCAGCTTTTCTGCCATCAGCAGAAGCATTGACAACACTACCAAAATAAATATGTGATGTTGTTGGCAACATATTAATTCTAAACACACCACCTCTGGCACTTGGCCTTCCGTTTACAGAATCATAAAAAATATTAAAGATTCTTATTGCCTGTTCATCTGCATAATCATCATCATTGCCATATTTGGGTGTGTTGTAAATTAAATCGTTACGTAGCTTTTCATAACCTTTAAAATTTGCTTTAAGAGCTTTTAACATGTTTTCCATGCTAATTTTTTTATTATCAAAGATATTATATTTAATAGAAGTAAGAATATCAGTGAGACTGCCAAGTCCAACACCTTGGACATAGCTTGTGTTATATCTGGCTCCCCCTGCATTGTAATCTTTTCCTTTGCCAATACAATCATCAATAAAAAGCGAGAGGAAAGGAACAGGCATAAAATCAGCATAAAGTCTTTCAATAATATTATTGCCTTTTATTTTTATATCAGCAAAATAATTTTCTTGTTTTTTAAAAGCTGAAATAAGCTCATCGAAAGTTTTAAAATTAACAGGATCTCCTGTTTCTATACCGATTTTTTTGTTTGTCCGTGGGTCAACACCATTGTTTAAAGTTATTTCAAAAATTTTAGTAAGATTAAAATATCCGGTAAGAATATAACTTTCAGTACCAAAAGCACCTGTTTCGACACAACCGCTGGCGCCGCCGTTACGAGCATCTTCTATGGATTTACCTTGTCGTAAGAGTTCCTGAACAATGGCATCGGTATTAAATATTGAAGGTTGACCAAAACCTGTTTTAACAATATCTACAGCACGTTTAATAAAGCTGTCGGGATTTTTTTTGCTAAGCTGCACCATTGAGCTGGGCTGAAGAATACGCATTTCTTCTACAACATCAAGAATAATATACGACATTTCGTTTACAGCATCAGAACCGTCAGGTTTTACACCACCAACATTAATAAGCGAAAAATCAGTGTAAGTATTACTTTCCAGAGCTGTTACGCCAATTTTAGGAGGGGCCGGGTGATTATTGAATTTCACCCAAAACGATTGCAAAATCTCAACAGCATCTTCTTTTGTTAGAGTTCCATTTTCCAAGTCATTTTTATAAAATGGATATAAATGCTGGTCTAATCTGCCGGGGTTAAAAGAATCCCACGGGTTTAGTTCAGAGATAACTCCAAGATGTACAAACCAATAATATTGCAAAGCTTCATGAAAAGTCTCAGGTTTATGAGCAGGAACTTTTAAACAAATATTTGCCAGATTTTCCAGCTCAGCTTTTTTATCACTATTTTTTTCTGCTTTAGCTAATTTGAATAGAAAATCGGAATTACGTTTGGCATAATCTATCATTGCATTTGCAGCAATTTCCATAGCTTGCAATTCTTCTCTTTTTTCAAAAGCATTTTCATCGTTATAAAAATCAAGGTTTTCAATTGATTTATGAATATCATTAATAATATCCAATAAACCTTTTTTATAAATTTTGTTTCCATTGGCAGTATGACCTGGAGCTCTCTGCTCCTGAAATTCTGTAAAAACACCTGCATTATAAGCATCTAACCATTTATCAGACATTTGATTAAACAATCTTTCTCTTTGTGTTCTGCCTTTCCAAAAAGGAATTATTGTGTTTTTATAGATGTTTTTACATTCTTCATCAACTTTAAAAGATACTTTTGGTCTTGCATCTAATATTTCCAAATCTTCAATTGAATGAAGACAAATTTCAGGGTAAGTAGGAGTGGCCTTAGGTTGAGGACCACGTTCCCCTATAATTAATTCACCATCATTATAACAAAGCTTTTTGTTTTCTAAAAAATATTTTAACCATAAAGCTCTTTGTTTTGGTATAGAATTTTGTTTAGCAATATCACTTTTATAAAATTCAGTTATTAATATTGCTCTTTCAGGAGAAATTTTATTTATAGCATTTAAACTCTGCTCTCTTAATTTTTTTATTCTTGTATTCATGATTTTATTTTTTTAAATATCAATATTTACATCAAAACCTGCTTTAATTAAATTATTTTTTATTTCCTCAACTTCATCAGAAGAAAATTCTTTAACATCAGGCAGTTTATATTGTAATTTTAATCTTTTGTATTTATTTTCTGATATGTTATGATA
>JAGGUV010000017.1 GCA_021158345.1 Bacteroidales bacterium | reverse complement strand
TTATTCCTCAAATTCTTTTGAGGCAAATAATTCGGATAAAACGCTGTGAATTTCTGCATCATACTTCATTGTTTTATAAAAAGCTTTTAAAGCAAAAATTCGCCTCATATGTAGTGTCACATCACCACATTCATCCAAACTTCTTATCACTTTTTCATAATCATCAGGATCAGTTAAAACAATTACATCCCTATAATTCTTGGCTGCAGCTCTTAATAAAGCCACTCCTCCAATATCTATGTATTCAATAAGTTTTTCTTCGTTTCTTGATTGTTTTGCAATTTCTTCAAAAGGAGATAAATTTACAACTACCATATCAATGAATTTTATATCGTTTTCCAACAATTCCTTCATATGTTGTTTGTTTCCAAACTTAGCCAAAATTGCCCCAAAAATTTTAGGATGTAATGTTTTTACCCTCCCTTCCAAAATTTCTGGAAAACCTGTTAATTCAGAAACTTTTGTAACTTTTATTCCTTCTTTTTCCAAGTAATTAGCAGTACCACCAGTACTAATTATTTCAACATCTCTTTGTTGAAGCTTTTTTGAAAATTCAATTATTCCTCTTTTATCTGAAACACTAATCAAAGCTCTTTTAACATTCATACTATTCCTCCTTAATTTTAACATACTATACTACTATTCCAAAAATTGTACGTAATATAAATCCAACTAAAAAAGCAACTGTTGCTGATAAACCTCCAACTAAAAGCATTTCTAGGCCGCCTAAATACCATTTTACATCAGTAACAAATTGTCTCAAAGCTCCAACTATAAATAAAGTTAAGCCTGTTATTATACTTGCTGAAAGAAAGCTATGTTCTTTAAACACAGAAACAAAACTAGCAAATACATAGGCTATCAAAGGCATAAAACCTGCCAAAACAAAAGATAGAAATGTAACAACTGCGCTTTTTAAAGGTGAAACATCCTCATCAATCATAAGGTGTAATTCGTCTTTCATCATTGTTTCAACCCATAATTCTTTATCTGAAGTGATAATATCAACTAATTGATTCAGCTTTTCACCTTTAAGTCCCTTTTTTCGATAAATTTCCTCAATTTCTTTTCTTTCAGCCTCCGGGAAATTCTCAAGCTCCCAAAGCTCCCTTTTTCTTTCGCTTTCTATATAATCTCTTTCAGATTTTTCAGATAAGTAATCTCCTACTGCCATGGAAAAACCGTCGGCAAATAAATTTGCAAAATCTAAGATTAATACAATTTTTGGATCAAGTTGTGCCCCTGTAACTCCTGCAACAACCGCAAAAGTTGTTATAATTCCATCGCTTGCCCCATAAATAGCTGGAGCAATATACTTTCCTTGTTCTGTTTTATGAGGTTTTTCTATATAATCTGGTTCATGAGCTTTTTTTGTTCTTCTAAATCTCCTTTTTTAAACGCTTCTCTTGCTATTTCAATATGTGATTTTCTTTTTTTAAAAACCATTTTATTCACCATCTTTTCAAGACAATATTTGGTTTTATATAACTTTCAACATATTTTTAATTGGTTAATCATTTTTTTAATCACATCAGCATAGAAATCTTTCTTTCTATTTTCTTTACATTTTACTCGCTTGTAGAAAGATGTCAACAAAAATATGGTTATATTTATACTCATTAACTAGACATGCTTTAACATAATCACGAGGTATTACAAAGAATGAAAATAGTTACCCATCTAAAAATCATAATGATATTAATATCGTAAAAAACTCAAAACATTCCAGAAACTCTATAGAAGCCTTTTTATATAAATCAAACAAATACAAATGTATTCTGACAGATTCATATTGAACCAGAGTTTTTTCTATTAATTTTAATAAAACTTTCCTGAGTTTTTCATCGTTTATTTTTATCAAAATCTTACAATAATCTTCATTATATACGAAAAAATATGCAAAAAAATTTATTAAACCATGATTCAACATTTAACCTCAAGATTTGTACATCACAAAATTTATTCATAAACGGCGTAGCAAAACTTTTATCTATTCAGATTTTAAAGTCATAGAACTACTACTATCTAGCCTATACCTATCTACCATTAAATTCGATACTTTGTCTCTAGCTTCGCTCAATACAAGAAGCAAAACATATTATTAGGTAAGTATATCACCAAAACATAAAGATTTTTATTAATTATTAATTTCACCAGATATTAAAAAAGAAAAATAAACTTAATCACATCAGCACAATGCCAACTAATAGGAAGAAAATATGTACGTTTTTTCCCCACAAGATCTTGCTTCTAGCAACAAATAATCTGTAAACGATAAATTCACTTTTTGTAATGGCAGACACAAAAAGAAAAAGACCAATTAATAACATAAGAATTCCCCATAAAATATTCATAAAAATTCCCCCATCTCAATTCTTCCACAACCTATTTCAAAATCATTAATTTGATTTCAAAAAATTTTCCTTATTTCTTATAAAAAAATTTGTGAAACACCGTTTGTTTTAATAAATGTATAGTATTGATTATGAATTTACATATGTTTTCACTAACTAAAAATATAATATCATCAATCTATAACTTTCCTCTGATTTCATTTACATTAAAAAGTAGATCCAAGCTATTATCATATTGAAAATTCTAAACAAACGCTCTTCATAAAAAGATAAAACATTTATGCCTTGGCAATCTAAGAATTAACGGAAAATATCTTACAAGTTCTTGAAAAACAAATATTAATAATGAAGTTTCAAACAGTTTTTAAATTTTAGTAAATTATGTTCTACTTTAATTGATTTTTATGCTATTATAAGAACAAGTGTCATTATGATTGTTGTAATATTTAAAAGAATGTTGTATTTCCTACATACTTTGCCTCAAAAGCAATTCCAAGAAAAGATATATTCTTAAAAACAAAAGCTCAAACCAATGAAGCTATTAAAGATAATAACCACACTACTATTTTTTAACAAAAGCTGATAACTGATAAATTGAAACAGCGGTATAATGAATCAGATAAATACCCATTACTTTTTTTTTTACTTTTTTGAAAAATATATCAAAAAACTTATTTGGTTTATTTATAAAAACTATAAAAAGTCCAAGAAATTCTAAAGAAGCAACCGTACTAATAATTACTACTAATAACTTAAACATAAAAATGCTAATTTGAGCTGTTATGTTGCCAATATAAATTTCTGAATAAACATAATCAACTAAATTTTTATCAAAAATCAAGTCACAAAAAGATTAATAAATAATGTTCCTGAAAACATAAGATGAATAAAACGATCATTTAAAAGTGTTTAATTCCTTTTCAGAAATAGATTTAAGTGAAAATAATCCTGAAATAAAGAAGAATAAAAACACAAAAAATTGTCATTGTACAATGTAATCTATTATTCAAAGTTTGAAAAAATTATGAGAATCATTTTTCATAACTCCGCCACCAAAAAAGGTATAAGTAAGTATAGAATGATCTAATACAACTAGCATCATTTAAAACGCTCTAAGAAAGTCAATATTAATTTTTCTTTTGTTTTTAAAATCCATTGGCATATATTCCTTTTTTTTAATATTGCCATTTCACATATTAATTGAAATATCCAAGGTTTTCTACATATTTATTTGTTTTTTATTTACTCGAGACATTAAAACTACTGCCTCGACATGATAAGTTTGAGGAAACATATCAAACGGTTTTATAATTTCTATTTTATACTTTCCTGAATTTACAAACATTTTCAAATCTCTTGCAAGAGTAGAAGGATTACATGAAATATAAGCTATCTTTTCTGGCTTCATATCTATTATCTTTGAAACTGCTTTATTTCCAAGACCGCTTCTTGGTGGATCTGCAACTATAATATCAAACTTATTTTCATTTGCCATCAGAAATTCTTCAACATCTGATTCTATAAATTTTATATTTCTCAAATTATTAATATTTGCATTTGCTTTACCCGCTCTAACAGAAACATGATTACTCTCAACAGCTACTACAAATTTTGATAATGCAGCAAGTCTTATTGAAAATGTTCCAAGTCCACTATATAAATCTAGAATTGTTTCAGAACCTTCCAAATTTAGATTCTTAGTCAAAAACTCAATCATTTTGGCTGTTACAAAATAATTATTTTGAAAAAAAGCAGTGGGAGGAACTTGAAATTTCTCCCAGTCAAATTCGTAATTTATTACACCTTCGCCTTTTAAGACTTTATAAGGCCCTCTTAATACAATTCTGTCACTACTATTCATAACATGTATAACAGATGAAACATACGGGACTTTCTTTACAAGAATATTCGCTAAATCCCTTCGATTCGTAAATTTTTCAGTTTTTGTAATGAATATAGCCATAACAGAATTTTCAGTTGGAGAATATCTTAAAACCAAGTGCTTTAAAATACCTTTTCTGTTTTTATACACAGGTATTTTATATAAATCGATTATTTCAGGAACAGTATCCAAAATCTTATTAAAACTTTTGGGAGCTAAAAGACATTTTCTTACTTGCACTATTTTATTTGAATTTTTCATTTTCAAACCTAATAAGGTTTGTTTTTGATAATCGAAAGAAAATTCCATTTTTAGGCGATATCCAAATTCATTTTTACTCTCTTGAATTTTTTCCACAATTTCACCTGATATTTTTGCAATTCTCTGGAGTTGATCTTTTAAAATGTCTTCCTTAAATTGAAGTTGTTTTTTGTAGTTTAAATCTAAAAAATCACACCCTCCACAGTTCCTAAAATAAGGGCATTGAGGAACCCTTCTTTCTGATATCCCTTCTACAATCTTTTTTATTTTTCCAATTGAATAATCCTTCTTTTCTGAAATAATATCTACTTCAACTAATTCTCCTGGATATGCTCCTGATACAAAAACAATTTTACCTCCTGGCAACTTACCTATTCCTTGCCCACCAAAAGCTAACTTCTCTATATATACTATCTCAGACATATTCAATCCTCCCGTTTTTTGAAAAATTTTATCATATATTTCAATATTTCAAATATACAAAACTAAAATAAGCCTATGCTAGGTTCATTATTTTTTAAATCCCAGCCAAAGAACTTTTCACTAAATTCTATAACGTAAAAAAGTATTGATAATTTTTGAACATCATTAAAATCAAACTTTCCATCATCATTAAATGAAAATTCACTGTTAAAATTAAACACCCAATGATGTAATTTCTTAGAAAATGAAAATTGTAAAACTGTAAATTTTTCTTTATTAAAATCATATGTTCCTCCTAATACAAATGATGGATCTATAGAATTAATAGACAAGCCAAATCTTAAATTTTTACCCACACTTCCATAGGAAATACTGAATTTATTTTTATTTACTTCTAAGTTATAATTTAGATTGAATCTTGCATCATCAATTTTTGATGATTTGTAAAAAGAAAAACTCAACGAATTTTTAAAATCTTCTAAAACAAATGTACCTTTAAAATATGCGTTTTTTATATAATCTTCTTCTATTGACTGTGTAACGGAACCTTTTAGATTCTGATAAACTAAAGTATGAGTAATGTCCTTAATTGGAACATCTTCGGCATGATAAAATTTAAAATTTGATTTATAATTTAGACGAACTTTCGAGTTCACAATATTCAAATTAACATTAGAAGGTAATAATATTTTATCCTCATTATCATATTCGGAAGAAGCCTTAAAAGAAAAATTATAATCATTTATTGAAAAATGAAGATTATAATCAATCAGATCGTTAAGTTGTTTGTTATTTAAAAAATCCCATCCTTTAGAAACACTTATACCCGAGAAATCATCTTTAAGAGACAAAATGAAGTTAAAATTAGATATATTATTCGATGTCGATTCATCACCAAAATTAATCCTGTATCGATACTTTGTTTCAAAAGTCAAAGGTTTTAAATTATATTTAATAGATATTTTGTAATCATCAAACATACCAATTTGAAAGTAGTACTCATTGGTAAAAGCATTATAAACATCCATATCAAATTCATATTGAGCATTTAATTGAAAGTTTTTATAAGTAAAAGAATAAGGTAAAACAAATTTATGATCAATTTTACTTGTATACTGGTTATTTCCATAAAAAACATCAAAGATCGTATTAAAATATTTCCCATCAAAAAGACTAAATTTATATCTTATATTTTCATTTGTAATCCAAGTAGAATCATCCAAAAAAAATCCTTCTTTATAAACACTTACATTAGATGTTAAATTGTTAACTTTAAATTTGAGAAAATCATTTAAAGAAAAACTAAGGTTATTTAACAAAAAAGAATTGTAAATTAAAGATCTTTGACCATTATAATCCAAATAAAAATTAAAAATACTTTTTGTAGGTTTTGTACTAAAAGTATGTGTAAAACCAACTCGTTTGTTCCAGCTAGTTTCTGAAACGTAATTTTGCTCGAAATAAAAATCACCAAAAATTAATTTTGCTGATGTATTTAAAATTTTCCAATTTATTTTATATTCGAAGTTCTTAGTTTGTAAATTCAAGATATTTT
>JAGGUV010000126.1 GCA_021158345.1 Bacteroidales bacterium | reverse complement strand
ATACAAAGCAGTATTGAAATTATTTAATTCCACATTTACTAAACCAATAAGATTTAAAACATCTGCTTCACTAATTTTATCATTAATTTCTCTATATATTTTTAAAGCTTTATTATAGTATGTTAATGCATTATTATATTGTTTGATATCTTTATAAACTGTTGCCGTGCTTTTTAAGGAATAAGCTATTTGGCTTTTATCGCCTAATATTTTTTTTAATTTTAATGATTTTAAATTAAAATCCAATGCTTTATTGAAATCACCTAATTCACGATATACATTCCCGATATTGGCATAAGAAAAAGCTATCCCCATTGTATCATCAATTTCTTCAAATATCTTTAATGCTTTTTGATGGTACATCAGAGCTTTATCGTAAACGCTTAATTTCCTATAACTTACACCTATTTCATTAGTAATTATTGCTTCCTCATTTTTGTTTTTTAATTCTTTAGAGATTTTTAATCCGATTTTCCCGTATTCCAAACCTTTTAATGGGTCTATGTTTCTGTATTCTCTGAGAAGGTTGTAAAGCACATTTACTTTTTTTATTCCAGAAACATTTTTTAATGTATTTTCAAGGCTGTCAATTTTGTCTTGTGCAAATAAAGAACATGATACAAATAAAAAAATGGAGAGTATATATTTTTTCATTATAAATTTGTGTTGTTTCCTGATGTTTATTTTGAACAGATAAACTATTGCTAACAAAAATACAAAATATTAGATATAAATATTGAAAAAATAAATTAATTTTTAACTCAACCTGAACAATTCTTTTTAAAATTCCTCAACGGTTAAAAAATTTATATTATCCCTCCACTGAGAAGTTGCCTTAATTACTTGAGTTCAGCTAGTATTAATTTTATGTTATTTTTTTGTTAAATATAAATTTTCATTAAAAATAAGACGTATTTTTGCAAACTTTTTGTAAATTAGAAAAATATTTTATAATTTTGAGTAAACATAAAAAATATGAGTTTTATAAATTTTAAAAAAGAGCAATTAATTAATTTAGAATATTCATTAAAAAGAGAGCTTTTGCGTTCAAACAGAGCTGGTTCTTATGCCAATTCCACTATCATTAATTGTAATACACGTAAATATCATGGTTTGTTGATTGTTCCGCAACCTGCTGTTGACAATGGCAATCACGTTCTGTTGTCATCATTAGACGAAACAATAATTCAAAGGGATGCTGAATTTCATTTAGGTATTCATAAATATAAAGGCGGCGTATATCAACCTAAAGGACATAAATATGTCAGGGATTTTACTACAAAGCCTATACCTAAACTGACTTACAGAGTAGGAGGTGTTGTTTTGACTAAAGAAATGATATTTTCGACAAATGCCGATAGAATGCTAATAAAATATACTCTTGAAGATGCTCATTCTCCTACAAAATTGAGGTTCAAACCTTTTCTTGCTTTCAGAAATGTTCATAATCTTAACAA
The DNA here is from genome assembly GCA_021158345.1 of Bacteroidales bacterium. Lineage (GTDB taxonomy): Bacteria > Bacteroidota > Bacteroidia > Bacteroidales > AUK083 > AUK083. The sequence goes on along the minus strand of JAGGUV010000126.1, from coordinate 4,480 downwards.
AGCAAATAATTTTGTAGAAAAAAAATATGAAGAAATCCCCAACGGTATAAAATTAAGGATGTACACAGGTTACTCACATCTTCATCTACAATTCTCAAAACATATTGAATACACTCATATTCCCGACTGGTATTACAATATTGAATATGATAAAGAAAGGGAAAGAGGCTATGATTATTTGGAAGATCTTTATGTACCAGGATTTTTTGAGGTCTCAATAAAAAAAGGAGAAAGTATTTATTTCTCTGCCGGCATAAAAGAAATTAATCCTGCATCTTGCAAAAGACTTTATAATAATGAATTAAAAAGAAGAGTTCCCCGCAACAGCTTTGAAAATTGTCTTATTAATTCGGCTCAGCAATTTATTGTTAAAAAAGGAAAAAAGACCAAAATTATTGCAGGCTTTCCATGGTTTGGCAGCTGGGGCAGAGACACTTTTATTTCTCTTCCCGGATTGACTATAGGCACAGGAGACCCTAAAACCTGTAAAGCTGTTATCGATACAATGATATCAGAATTAAAAGGTCCTATGTTCGCCAATATCAGTGATGGTGAAAACTCAGTTTATAATTCTGTTGATGCTTCTTTATGGTTCTTTTGGACTTTACAGAAATATGCTGAATATACTGACAATAAACACCTTATCTGGAAAGAATATGGAAAAAAAATGAAAATGATATTAAATACCTATAGAAAAGGGACAATATTTAATATTAAAATGCTTGATAATGGATTGTTATTTGCAGGAGAAACAGGTAAGGCAATAACCTGGATGGATGCTATTGTTGAAGGAAAACCCGTAACACCAAGAATTGGTTTACCTGTTGAAATAAATGCTTTATGGTATAATGCAATTATGTTTAGCCTTGAGTTGGCAAAACTAAATAATGACAATAAGTTTGTTAAAGAATGGGAAGATGTTGCTAAAAATATTCCTGATTCTTTTAAGAAGACTTTCTGGGATAAAAAGAAAAGATATCTTGCAGATTATGTTAATGGAGAATATAAAAATTGGGATGTCAGACCTAATCAGGTTATTGCAACATCATTACCTTACACACCTATTGATGAAAGTATTAGAGCCAGTGTTTTGGAAATTGTTAAAAAAGAATTGTTAACACCAAGAGGATTACGTTCACTTTCGCCAAAAAATCCAAATTACAAAGGTTTATGTTTTGGCAATCAGGCCTTACGTGATCTTGCTTATCATCAGGGCACTGTATGGCCTTGGTTATTAGGGCATTTTGTGGAAGGTTATCTTAAAATTTATAAGAAAAAAGCATTGCCTTTTATCAACAAAATATATTTTGATTTTGAAGAAGTAATGGATAATCATGGAATAGGAACTGTGTCAGAAATATATGATGGTGACCCTCCATATACTCCCAGGGGTTGTATTTCACAAGCATGGAGTGTAGCCGAATTGTTGAGAATAGGATATCTGATAAAAAAATATGAAGATAAATAATTTTATGCTTTTTATAATTTAATAAAAATTAATAAAAGAAAATGAAGGTATTAATGTTTGGGTGGGAGTTTCCGCCACATATAACAGGAGGTCTTGGGACAGCTTGCTTCGGCATCACAAAAGGGCTTTTAAAACAAGGTGTTGAAGTGTTGTTTGTAGTCCCTAAAGCTTTTGGAGATGAAAATCAAAAAGATGTAAGGTTGATAAATGCAAGTGATATTACTATTGACAAAAAGAACTCAAAATATCAGGAGTATTGGAAACGCATCAAATATATGGAGATAGGCTCTAACATAATACCTTATGTGGGACCAGAAGAATTTAAAAAATTTGTTGATGAAAACAAACTAAATTCCAAAACAGAAACCGGTTCTGTTTTATCAAAAACTTTTAAGTTTTCAGGTAAATACGGGAAGAATTTAATGGCAGAAGTCTCTCGTTATGCTTTGGTTGCTTCTGCTATTGCAGCCTCTAATAATTTTGATGTCATTCATGCTCACGACTGGCTGACATATCCTGCAGGTATAGCTTCAAAAAAAGTTAGTGGCAAACCTTTAGTTGTTCATATTCATGCCACTGAGTTTGACCGTTCAGGAGAAAATATTAATCAAGATGTATATGATATCGAACGTAAAGGTATGGAGGAGGCTGACAAGGTTATCACCGTCAGTAATCTAACACGTAAAATTATTATTGAGCGATACGGAATAAATCCTGATAAAGTTTTTACTATTCATAACGGAGTAGAACCTGTTACAAATAACAAATTAAAAGACACAAATAAATACGTAAAAGAAAAAATTGTTACATTCCTTGGGCGTATTACTTTTCAAAAAGGTCCTGATTATTTTATTGAGGCAGCAAAAAAAGTTCTGGATTATGATGATAATGTCAGATTTGTTATGGCAGGCTCAGGCGATATGTTAAACAAAATGATAAAGCGTGTTGCTCAATTACGTATTGCCTCCAAATTTCATTTTACAGGTTTTCTAAAGGGTGATGATGTTGACAAAATGTTTAATATGAGCAGCGTATATGTTATGCCTTCGGTATCTGAACCTTTTGGTATTTCTCCTTTGGAGGCAATACGCTCGAATGTGCCTGTTGTGATTTCTAAACAATCAGGTGTTTCCGAAGTATTAAAACATGCTTTGAAAGTTGATTTCTGGGATATTGATGCTCTATCTGATTCTATTTACGGCTTGCTGCATTATGAAGGCCTTTCAAAAATGTTTATTAAATATGGCAAAAAAGAAATCGAAAATTTGAAATGGGACAATACTGCTAAAAAAATTATTGAAATTTATAGAGATGTTGTTAGCACTTAATATTGTAAGTGCTTTAATAATAAATAATTAGTAAAAATATAAATTAACATAATAGTCTAATAATTAATATAAAATAATGATATGAGATCAATTTGTTTTTATTTTCAGGTACACCAGCCATTTAGGCTTAGAACTTATCGTTTTTTTGATATTGGCAAAAATCATAATTATTATAATGATTATGAGAACGAATTTATAGCAAGGAGGGTTGCTGATAAATGTTATCTGCCAATGAATAAATTATTATTAGACCTCATCAATGAATATGGCTCTTCTTTTAAGGTAAGCTTTTCAATATCAGGAACTGCTCTTGACCAATTTGAAAAATATACACCTGATGTTTTAGATAGTTTTAAACAATTAGCCGGAACAGGTTGTGTGGAGTTTTTAGCCGAAACATATTCACACTCTTTATCAGCTTTAAAAAGCAAAAAAGAATTCTTTACACAGATAAACGAACAGAGTAAAAAAATTGAAGCCCTCTTCGGTCAAAAACCAAAGACATTCAGAAATACAGAGTTAATTTATTCCGACGAAATTGGGGCTATGATAGCAGAAATGGGCTTTGACACTATGCTGACAGAAGGAGCAAAACATGTTTTAGGTTGGAAAAGTCCTAATTACATGTATTGCAATGCCATAAATCCTAAATTAAAATTATTACTGAAAAACTTTCAGTTGAGCGATGATATTGCTTTTCGTTTTTCACAACAAAGCTGGAATGAATGGCCTCTTACTACTGAAAAATTTGTTGACTGGCTAAATGCTATTGACGCTAAACAAGAAGTTGTTAACCTTTTTATGGATTATGAAACTTTTGGAGAACATCAGTGGAAAGAAACCGGCATCTTTGAATTTATGAAAGCTTTACCAAAAATGGTGTTTTCAAAATCTAATTATACTTTTAATACACCCGCTGAATTATCTAAAAAATTGCAGCCTGTTTCTGCAATTTATGTACCTCATCCTATCTCATGGGCTGACGAAGAGAGAGACCTTACTGCCTGGCTCGGCAATGAATTACAAGACGAGGCTTTTGATAATCTTTACTCTATTGAAGAAAAAGTTAATAATTGTGATGATGAACAAATTTTAAAAGACTGGAGATATCTGCAAACAAGCGATCATTTTTATTATATGTGTACCAAATGGTTCTCTGACGGTGATGTTCATAAATATTTTAACCCTTATGGAACTCCTTACGAAGCTTTTATTAATTATATGAACGTGTTATCTGATTTTAAAATAAGAGTTGATAAAAACACAAATACTGTAAATAAAACAGAAAAAAAATCTTCTCCCCAGATAGCCAAACCTGAAATTAAAAAAACTGTCAGAAAAAAAAGTCCTTTAAGAAAAAAATTTAAATCTTATAAGTTTGATGATATTATTTATTTGTCAAATTCAAATGTTAAAAAACTTTTTAAGGATGTTGATGCAAAGACAATTGCTTATGCTTTAAAAGATTTAGACCGTACATTAAAAGATAAAATTTTATCTAATCTTTGTAAACGTGTTTTAAAAAAATATAAGTCTATAGAATTGGAATTACCTAAAATAAAAAAATCAGAAACATTAAAATCCAGAACATTGATTGAGAAAGGCATAAAAAAGCTATAGAGTTTTTTTAACAAATTAATAAAATTTTTAAACCCGTAGAAATTATAGGATATAGACAGACACT
>JAGGUV010000079.1 GCA_021158345.1 Bacteroidales bacterium | reverse complement strand
TGGCTATACATAATGTTATTGGCGACGCATTCAGAGGTGCCACCTGGGTGTCAATACATAATGGCGGCGGTGTTGGCTGGGGCGAAGTTATTAATGGTGGCTTCGGATTAACTCTCGACGGAACAGACGAATCTCAACGCAGACTTGAAAAAATGCTTTATTGGGATGTTAATAATGGCATAGCTCGCCGTAGCTGGGCTAGAAATGAAAATGCTATTTTTGCCGCTAAAAGAGCTATGGAAGATCAGCCTTTGCTTAAAGTGCAGATACCAAATATCCCTGATAAAGATATTATTGATGATTTATTTTAATTTTTGTTTAATTTTATAAAACTTTTTATTAAAAAAAATTATTATGGCTTATAAAATTTCAAAAGAGATATGTACTGCTTGCGGTGCATGTATAGACGAATGTCCTGTTGAAGCAATTTCTGCAGGCGATGAGTATTATTCAATTGATCCTGATATTTGTATCGATTGTGGTTCTTGTGCTGATGTATGCCCTGTTGAGGCTATCAGTCCTGAATAAAAAATAATCTGGCAGCTTTATTTACCTGTTGGATTTCTTAATTTTAATAAGAATTTTTTTTAATGAAATAAACATTAACTAATGTTTATTTATATAAACAATTTATAAATTTTAAACATATGAAAACAAAATTTTATTTATTATTATTTATTGGTATGACATTATTTTCATGTTCTAAAAAAGAACAAAACCCATTACTGGAAAGTTTCAATACTCCTTTTCAGACACCTCCTTTTAATAAAATTAAAAACAGTCATTATATGCCTGCTTTTATGGAAGGAATTAAACAGCATAATTTAGAGATTGAGGCTATTGTTAAAAATACAGAACCTGCTAATTTTGAAAATACTATTGAAGCATTAGACAGAACAGGGACTTTATTATCAAGGGTGAGCAGTATATTTTATAATCTTAACAGTGCTAATACTGATGATGAACTTCAGAAAATTGCCAGAGAAATTGCTCCTGTATTATCAAAGCATTATGATGATATTTTGCTTAACAATAAATTGTTTCAAAAAATTAAATCTGTTTATCTACAAAAAGATAAATTAGACTTAGATGTTGAACAAAATACCTTATTAACAAAATATTACAAGGATTTTGTGAGAGGCGGAGCAAATCTTAATAAAGAAGATAAAACCAAATTAATTGAGATTAATAAAGAGTTGTCTTCGTTGCAGGTAAAATTTTCTGAAAATGTATTAAAGGATAATAATAATTTTAAATTAATTATTAAAGATAAAAATGATTTAGCAGGCTTGCCTGAGTCAGTGATAAAAAATGCTGAAGAAGCTGCTAAAAGTTTTAAATTAGAAAATTGTTGGGTGTTTACTTTACACAAACCAAGCCTGATACCATTTCTACAGTTCTCTGCAAAACGTGATTTAAGAAAAAAAATGTTTATGGCATACACCCATAGAGCTGATAATAACAATGAATATGATAATAAAGATATAGCTGTAAAAATTATAAATTTAAGATTAAAAAAAGCTAATCTTTTAGGATATAAAACATATTCTGATTTTGTTCTTGAAGATAATATGGCTCAAAAACCTGAAAATGTTTATGCTTTGCTTAATAAAATCTGGAAACCGGCATTAAAAACGGCTAAGAAAGAAAGAAAACAATTACAGGCTATTATTAACAAAGAAGGCAATAATTTTAAACTTCAACCTTGGGATTGGTGGTATTACGCAGAAAAGCTTAAAAAAGAAAAATATAATTTCGATGAAGAGCTTATGCGCCCTTATTTTAAACTGAAAAATGTTAGAAATGCTGCTTTTATGGTAGCAAATAAATTATATGGTTATACTTTTACTGAAAGAAAAGACATCCCTGTTTATAACAAAGATGTAAAAGTTTTTGAGGTTAAAGATTCTTTAGGATCTCATGTTGGAATATTCTATACCGATTATTATACGAGATCCAACAAACAAGGCGGTGCATGGATGAGCTCTTTTAGAAAACAATCTAATAATGGTAAAAAAATTAGCCCTGTAATTTACAATGTATGTAATTTCCCAAAACCTTTAGGCGATACTCCTAGTCTGTTAAGTTTTGAAGAGGTTACTACTTTATTTCATGAATTCGGGCATGCTTTACACGGATTATCATCGAATTGTAAATATCATAAACTTTCAGGTACAGATGTGGCTCGCGATTTTGTTGAGTTGCCATCACAGATAATGGAAAACTGGCCTGGTGAGCCTGAAGTTCTTATGACTTTTGCCAAGCATTATAAAACCGGTGAAATTATTCCTCAACAACTTATTGATAAATTTAATAATGCAAAACATTTTAATCAGGGCTTTGCTACTGTTGAGTATCTTGCCGCTTCATTTTTAGATATGGACTGGCACACTATTACTGAACCTGTTTATTGCAGCGTTGATAAATTTGAGGAAAATTCTTTTAAGAAAATTGGTTTAATACCCGAAATTGTTTCAAGATACAGAACTACATATTACAGACATATTTTTTGTGATGGTTATTCATCAGGATATTATAGCTATATCTGGGCTGAAGTATTAGATGCTGACGCTTTTCAGTATTTCAAGGAAAACGGTATCTTTAATAAAAAAATTGCTAAATTATTTAAAGATAATGTTATTTCACGTGGTAGCACTGAAAACCCAATGATACTTTATAAAAGATTTAGAGGATCAGAACCTAAAATTGATGCTTTGTTAAAAAGAAAAGGGTTTAATTAATATTTGTCAATAAAATAAGTATTTAGTTCAGAATGTTCAAATTCATTCCAATAACTATCACAAATAAATTTAGCTTATCAGAGATTAGTGTTTAAAAAAAATTGTAATTTTTTTTAAACACTAATCTAATTTTAAAACAGCTAAAAATGCTTTTTGAGGAACTTCAACATTACCAACCTGACGCATACGTTTTTTACCTTTTTTTTGTTTTTCAAGGAGTTTACGTTTTCTGGTAATATCTCCGCCATAACATTTGGCTGTAACATCTTT
>JAGGUV010000122.1 GCA_021158345.1 Bacteroidales bacterium | reverse complement strand
TTTCTTTAATAATTTTTTTTGCTTCGTATAGCTTCATAAGCTTTATTTATTTTTGAATTTCCCAACTTCCTCCTTTGTCGGGGCCAATGCGTTTCAATTTGTTTTCTTTTTTTAATTTAGCGATTTGCCACTCAACCCCTCTTCTTGACAATCCTGTTGTTTTCTGAAGTTCTTTAATTGTTATTCTGGGGTTTTCTGATATTAAAATAATGATTTGCTGTTCCCTCCCGGAAAGTCCTGACCACTTTTCCGACCACTTTATACCCAGGCCTGCCAATGTTTTCATTAACTTGTAAGACCTGTCTCCCGAAGTTTTCTCCACAGTTTTCTCCACAGTTTTCTCCACAGTTTTCTCCACAGTTTTCTGACCAGTTTCTTTATCAAAATAAATTACGGTTGTAAAGAAATCGTTATCTATAAATTCGTAAGTAGCATTTTTATCGTAAAAAGGCAGGTATTTTTTTACATTATACATACCCGAGCCGACCTCTTCCACCCTGCCCATTAAGAGCATTAGTTTACTAATGACAGGGTTTTTAGCAACAGGCGAAAAATTATCGAGGTCGATTTTCCCAAAGAATTTTGGATTGTTCGGGTTTTTAAATTCAATTTTATCTTTCAGTATGGTAATAACAGCAGGTGCGGGGCTTAAATACTCGCGATGAGCAATAATATTTGCCACCAATTCCCTGAAAATTTTACTCCGTAAACTTATTCTTTGGTTACCCTCGAGATAAAACGGGTCGTTAAGGTGTTTGTCGATAAAAGACATTAAAATATCATAAGCATCAATCAGGTTTGTTCTTACCGTAATACGGTCGTCATAGCGGTCAATATTATCTCTGCGAAGCAGTGCTTCAAATTTATAGGCTGGCAAATAATTTTGAATGAGTTCATCTGTACCGAAAAAAAGTATAGAAGCCAGAGTATATCCACTTGTTCCGTTTTCATTTTTTCGATAAAACCCTGCTTTAACCAAAAAATCATTGTCGCTTAATTCCCACCAATGATTTTCAGGGATATTAAGTTTTATCAAATTTTTTGACCGTGCAATAAGTTTTGCATCAAAATCTTCAAATTTTATCTCCGGAAATACTCTTTGTTCACTGTGGTAATTTTGCTTCCGGTTGACTATTTTAGCAATTTCAACAGGATGTTCCACAAGATAATCACCATCTTGGTTCCGGACAAAAATTTTACCGTTTGTATTATGAACCTGTGGACTTTCGGGAACTTCAATACAGATCAAACGCTTATCATTGATTACAATATCCTGAATTTGCAAAAAATAAACAGGGAATAATTTTTCTGTGTTATTCGACAGGTTGGCAATATCTTTTTTTAATTGTTCTGTATTATCGGGATTAACCCCCGTGGCCTCACCTTTGTCATTTACACCAAGCAGGATTATTCCGCCTTTGGTATTAAGAAAAGCACATACCGTTTCAAATAAATTTTTTGGCAACTTATTTCTACTTACTTTAAATTCAGTACTTATTCCTTCTCCCTTTTTTATGATATTTTGGATTTTTTGCAGGTTCATTTTAGTAAATATTCCGATAAAATTATTTCTTTTGGGCTACTCATTGAAATGTCTTTTGCTGTTTGTGTTGCATTGAACAATTGATTTGGCAAATTTCTTTTAATAATTGCCAATATTTTCATTGGATTTGTTTCACCTCTAAGTTCATTGAAAATGGTTTTTGCCGTTTTCTTTGGCATTGCACCTTCTTCAAGTAATTTTCTTACTTTTTCAATATATTCATCATCTAAATCTGTAAAACCATCGTAGCGTCTTATTTCTTTTGCTTTCAGTATTTTTAATATTCTAACTGCATTATCCCTACCGCCTTTTCCTGAGGTGTCTTGTTCAATAATATCTTCACTTAAATCGGCATCAATTTTAGATTTGTTGCTTGCAAGATATTTATAAAACTCTTTCGGCAATTTATGCGATTTTGTTTTTTCCGTTGCTTCGAAAAGTTTTGCTGCTGTTAAAAAATCGAGTTCTATACTTTCATTATTATTGGATAAATAAAATTTTTCAAGTTTACCTTTTCTGAAATAGGTAATAACAGAATTTTCAAAGTTTTGATATTTAGAAGAAATTTTTCTGGCAACTCTTGCTTTTCGTGGTAATCGTTTTATATGAGCAAAAAGTTCTTTGTTATTGTCCCGGATATCTTCAATTACTTTCAGATACTTTAATTCACTTTCAGTTCCTTCTTCATCTCCAAGAATAAACTCTTTTGATGTTAATTTATTAAACAGCTCAAATGATTTAATTTCTTCGCCATCTGTTAATAATTTTGCATCATTACCAAGCATTTCTATAAAATAATTAATTTTTGCAATGGCAGCTTCTTTTAATTTTATAACATCGTTAGCTTCTTCGGTAGGAAAGAAGTTATAGGTAAATATTTCTTTAAACGGTGTATCAACCCTGTTTATTCGTCCAACACGCTGAATCATTCTTGTTGGATTCCAGGGAATGTCATAATTTATTACAACATTTGATCTGTGTAGATTTATCCCTTCTGACAATACTTCGGTAGTAACAATAATTCTATAATCATTTTTTTTATTTCTTGCTTTTGCATCAAAATTAGAAATAACAGTTTTTAAATCAGCCTCAGAAGAACATCCGTGATAAATAAGAATGTTTTCTTTTAAATTTATATTGAGTTTCTCTTTTAAATATGTAGCTGTTTCTTTTGATTCGGTAAATATTATTAGTTTATTCTTATTAAGAATATTATCTGATTTTATTTTGTCTAAAAAACTTTCCAATTTAGGGTCAAAATTGATATCTTTCCATAACTCTTGAATTTGTTTCAAGATTTTCATATCGGTTTTTATATCTTTTTCAAGCTCTTCTGTAAAATCATTTTTACCGTATTCTTCGGCTTTTTCATCGTCAATTAATTTTTGTATGGCATCAAAATTCTCATCAAAAAAATAATCCATAATCTTTTGCCAGTGTTTTTTGCTTATATAAACTGAACCTTTATTATATGCTTCAAGGAAATTTTCATACGAAAGAATAAACCTGTCAAGTGTTTGTTTAAAAGCATAGAAACTGCTTTCTAATCGTTTGACAAGCAATATCTTCATAAAACCACCCATATTCTTTTGTCCTGTTTTCTCAAAATCAGATAACTCGTCTTTCAAATAGAGCAGTGGGGTATATCGGGCATATTTAAATTGTTTTTCGTCAGTTATTAATCTTATGGTTTCTGTAAATACAAAGTTCAATTTTTCGTTCAGTTTATAAAAAATTGATTCAGGAGCAGAAACTTTTGGAAATTTCAATCCTTGATTTTTCAAATCTTCTTTAAAGTATTTTTCGATTTCAGTTCTGGTTCTACGAACCATAATGTGTTTCAATACTTTATCTCTTATCTGAACAGCATTATCTTTTACTATTTGCATATATTCCTCGTAATCTGCTTTTCTGTCCAACTTTTTAAGTCTGTTTTGTAAACTTTTAAAAAATTTTTCAAGATTTTTAATACCCGGAATAGTACTGTTTTTCGCTTTTTGAAAAAGTTTTATTTGTGCAAGAATATCTAATGGCGAATTATTTAATGGTGTTGCAGTAACCAAAATTACTTTTTTCCCTCTACAAATGATTGAAAGGTTTTCATAGCTTGTATTGTTTTCATTTCTGAATTTATGTGCTTCGTCAATTATTATATTGTCATATTTTTCTGTGCCTCGTTCAATAATTTTTTCAAGTTTTCCTATTGATTCAAAATCTGCTGCTATTTTAAAATCTGAAAAAACATTTGGCCAAGAGTTTGGGTTATCTTTATTTAATAATGCAGGCGAGGCTATCACAAGATTTCTCCCCGGTAATTGATTTGCTAATAGTGCAGCCATATAAGTTTTCCCAAGCCCGACAACATCTGCAAGGAAAACACCTCCATATTCTTCAAGTATCTTTTTTGCATTTGTAACAGCTTGTTCCTGATATTTTAATTTCATAAAATTATCAGGTAGATTTTGATAAAACAAATCAGGATTTAAACTTAAATCAACCTTAAAATATTCATAAAGAAGTTTTAAATAAACTTGATATGGCGTTAAAGATTCATTAAAATGCGTTTTTGTATTAACAGTCTCAACATAGTAATCGGAAATATCAACAGCTTCATTCCAAAGTTTTTCAAATCTTTCTAATGCGTATTTTACATCCGAACTGTTTTTTAGCTGAACATTAAACTCATAGTTTGCACTCAAACCGGATTCAGAGAAGTTACTTGAGCCCGTTAATACATTTCCAAAATCTCTGTCATCTTTAAAATATCTGCTTATATAAACTTTTGCGTGTAAATTTTGAGTAGGATGAGCTTTTATTTCAATTTTTCCTGATTTAAGCCATTCAATAAATTTTAAAATTCCTTTTTCTACTTCTTCGGTATCTTCACTTGTCTCTATTTCTTCAACAAGTTGTTTGCCAACTATTTCTTTTGTTCTTGAATGCGTCTCAAAGTCAAGTTTTCCTTCTATTCTGCTTGTTTCAATAATGCTAAATGTTTTCTTGTCAATGTTTAAACCTACAAGAATTCTTATTTTTTCTATCTTTTCAAAAGATTTATATAATTGATGAAACCCACTAATTCTAAAATATCCTACCAAAACATCAAAAAACTCAACAGTTTTTAGAATTGTTTTAAATCTATCCAACAAAGTGTTATTTTCTTCGTTAGTAAAGAATGTTAAATCATTATATTTCAAGTCTATATCCATATTATTACGGCCTTTCATATAAATTTAAAAATACATTGAATTTGTGTTATTAGCAAAAAAAAAGCTCTTTTGCAATTTAAAATTTTAGGATTGGCTTTCCCCGTATTTGCTAACAAAATCTTCATTCCTTCGTTTCTCTTTCTTTGCATGAAGCTCAACTCCTAAATATACACTATATTTCGCCTTTTTCAGTAATATAGTATGTTATTAATGTATTGATTAAAACATTCTTACATTAATAAAGGAATGCTTCATAATTTAATATTCCAAATTTACAAAAATATTTTTAACTTTCCATTTTCAATTTTTAATTATTTCCCAATGTCTATAAAACAATTTATTATTATGTTGGCAAATATTTTCAATAATCTGTCAAAAGCCTTTCACGGGTCTTCTTTTTCTTTTAATTTCTGTCAAAAAAAAAACAAAACTATAATTCAAAAATAAATAAGTCTTAATCTTTTATCTTTGCTTTTCAACAACAAGAATATAATCAATTTTAGCTGTTGCACCCATTAGTTGAAAGGTTGGACGAATATTAGGAATTATTGAAACAACTTCTCCATTAAGTTTATTTAAATATTTCTCCAGTTTCTCTTGCATGTTTTCACTCTTGACTTCAATTTTATGTACTTTATATTTCATATTTTAAATATTTTATGGTTTAGTTTTTTTTACAGGCCATGCAACATGCGAGATTATGGTATGTGCCGCATTTGATTACACATATTTTTTTGCTTACAAATATAGTAAATTAACCCGCTTTATTCATACAAAACCGAAGTGAATTGTATGAATGTGTGATAGACAGTGGGGAGCAAAGCGGGAAACCCCGATTTAGTAATATCCAAATTTGTTGGTATTACTTAATCGTAGAAAATTAATGAATTTTACGGGTTAAGAAGCACAATATTAATGTTTACAACTAATTGCGGCATGCACTATAAGCCTTTATTATGCCGTTGTGCTTTATTCTAAATCCAGTATTATTTGCAAGTTTTCTTTGATAATTTCAGTCAAGTCATTTGGCAAATTTCCAACCTTTTTAATAAGTCTTTTATTGTCTATTGCTCTTACCTGATCAATCATGATGTCACAAGACCGGTGTATATTTGCAGTTCCTTTATTCAAATGAACTCGTAATATCTCAGATTCTTTTTTTACATTAGTCGTGATTGGACAAATAATAGTAGAAGGATGCGGAATTCTATTTAGTAAGTTAGTCTGAACAACGAGAACAGGTCTGGTTTTCCCTGGTTCTGTTCCAATTTTTGGATTTAAATCTGCAATCCAGATTTCGTATTGTTTAATCTGCATAATCAATCTTTTCAAAATCTTTTAGTACAGACATTGAATCTTCTTTCACTAGCTCAGATTCTTTTTTAAGTCTTTTCTCTATCAATAATCGCTTTTGCACTCTATTAAAATAGTCAATGGCCTCGTTAATATATCTGTTGCGGGATTTTTTGATTTTGGAAAGTATTTTTTCAGTCTCTCCAAAAATCGAATCGTCAATTTTTAATGATATGTTTTTCATAGCTTTTTTATTATACTGCAAAGGTATATCAAAAAAGTATATCATCAAAGTGATTTATTATTTTTTTTATATGTACCACAACTCCTAAATATACTATAAGCTCCCTTGTATAATGTTTTATTAATATTTTGATTAAAACATTCTTACATTTAGAAAAGAATATTTAAGGTTTATAACTAAATCATAAATCTAAAATTTAAATTACTTTTTTATATTTATATCCCCATGCTCCAAAAAATGCGATATATAAATATGCAATTATCGGGATAATAAAAGAATGATGTACACCTATAACATCAGCAATAGCACCTTGTGCAAGAGGCAATAATGCTCCTCCTACTATCATCATAACAAGCAATGATGAACCCTGACTGGTATATTTACCAAGTCCTGCTATTGAAAGTGTGAAAATATTGGACCACATTATAGAATTAAATATTCCTATTCCTATTAAAGACCACATCGCAACTTTGCCATGAGAAAAAAATGTAACAAAAAGCAAGATGACAGCACTTAAAGCAAAAATCATTAAAGTACGTCCGGGTAATGACTTGCCCAAGACAAAGGCAAAATAATTAAGAATTAAAAATATTGTATAAATAAATGCTATTTCCTGTCCTTTGTTTAGATAAATAATAACAAATGCAATTAACGGGATGATTAACATTATTAATCTTTTACGTAATAATTTCATATTGCTGAGAGAAACAGCACCCATAAATCTGCCTATCATCAAACCACCCCAGTAAAAAGCCACAAACACGCTTGCATCCTTGCTGCTAAGACCTGCAATATCTTCTAAACCTAAAAAACTTATCATAAACGAGCCAATACTCACTTCACTGCCAACGTACATAAATATTGCAATCATTCCAAAAATCAAATGAGGATATTTCAAAGCGCCGGCACCTTTTTCAACATCACTCTCATTAAAAAATCTTGGCAAACGGCTGAATTTTATCAACAAAGCCAATAATATAAAAACTATTGTAAAAACAATGTACGGAATTTTTACAGAGCCTGCTCCTGCTTCATTGGCAAAATAATGAAATATAAGATATCCTCCTATTAAAGGAGCTATTGTTGTACCTAATGAGTTAAAAGCCTGTGTAAGATTCAATCTGCTTGAGGCGGTTTTTTCATCTCCGAGAATAGCCACGTATGGGTTGGCAGCAATCTGCAAAAGTGTAAATCCTATTCCTACAATAAATAATGCAGACAGAAAAAATCCGTAAGAAGATAATACAGCAGCCGGATAAAATAATGCCGAACCAATTGCCGATAATATCAAACCAATTAAAATTCCGTTTTTATATCCAATTTTGTTTATCGGATCTCCTGCTTGTTTTGAAATAAAGAAATATACCACAGAACCTATAAAATAAGCTCCGAAAAATGAAAATTGTACTAACATTGATTGGAAATAATTCAACTGAAAAACATTTTTTAAATAAGGTATCAGTATGTCGTTCATACAAGTGATAAACCCCCACATAAAAAACAATCCTGTTAACACTATTAATGGAAAAGTATAATTTTTGTTTTCTATAGTCTCATTTTTCATACTTAATATTTTTAAATGTAATTTATTGATTTCGTAATCTAAACTCTAAATTTATTTTATTAAAATCTCATCAGCAAAAATATGGCATTTATTACCTCTTCCTTTATGCCAGTCAGGGCACATTATTAAACTCTTGCCAATAACTCTTACAAATTTTGCTTTTCTATTTTTAAATTTAACAGTAAAATCTTTTGTAATAGAGCCCCGTTTATTTTGAGGTACATCAGAATATGTCTTTCCTGCAAATTTAAAATTTTTGCCATCTGTTGAAGTTTGCACTTCAAGATACAAAGGCATAAATATCCATGAGTTAATATCCTGTAAAAATCCTACGCTTACCTGTTTTATGTTTGATATTTTTTTAAGGCCGACAACAGCAATTAAATCCTCACCGTGATAACCCTGCCAGACTCCAAGACGAAAATCATTACCTCCACGGATATTGTCAATCAATGCACTATCACCCCCACCTGTATATTGACTGCTATAATGAGTCTCTAATTTTATGCTCCTGCCTCCTTTAAATTTTATCTGCTCTATTGATGTGATTTTACTCAATTTTTCCCCTTTTTTAGCAAAACATTTTATTGTTGAAGTTTCATAAATATAAAAAGGTTTCTTATAAATTTCCGATAAAGTATCAGGGTCGGAACCATCAGTTGTAAAATAAATTTCAGCATTTTTAACATTGGTACACAGCTCAACAAGAGAGGAATCTACAAAGGCTCTTCTTTTTAATTTTGAATACGGAACCGGAAGAATTTTATTATCACTGATTTCAGAAACAGGTATGTCCTCGTCAAAGCTGCCCCAGTATTTGTTCGGCGTCCTACCCATTACAAAATCTATCTCTCCTCCTTTTATTATATCCTGATAAAGAATATACGATTTATTATATGGTTTACCGTTTAAAGTAGCAGATTGAATATAAATATTTTTGTCTGAAACATTTTTAGCTTTAATAATAAAAGTATTATTGTTTTCGAGATTAATAACAGCATTTTTAAATATTGGAGAGCCAATTGCATAAACATTGCTGCCGGGAGTAACAGGATAAAATCCCAAAGAACTCAAAACATACCACGATGACATCTGCCCGCAGTCTTCGTTACCGGACAACCCGTCAGGTTTATCAGTATATAAATTTTTTACTATCTGATTAGCACGTTTCTGTGTCTTCCATGGCTCATTAGCATAATTATATAAATAAGCCATATGATGACTAGGCTCGTTACCATGAGCATATTGTCCGATAAGTCCTGTTATGTCAGCCTGATTTCTGCCAGTAGTTTCAGGTTTTGCGT
>JAGGUV010000019.1 GCA_021158345.1 Bacteroidales bacterium | reverse complement strand
TATTTTTCAATATAATGCTGTTTTTATTAGATAAGCGTGACAATAAAGCTATTGGGAAAAGGAAAATATAATAAATTACAGAGAGGATAATTTTTGAGACAACAAAGCCCATACCTTCTGCTAATTTCAGCCAAATCCACGAGATATAATATGTTAATTGTTTTGATAATATTGATATTACTATTAATCCGAGAGCAATGTATAATAACTCGTTAATTTTATAAATCAGAAAGAATATTATTAATGCACCTGTGAGTACAATAATTGTTTCAAGACTTTTTATTGTTTTCATTTGTTTTCGTTTTTTAATTTATATCATACCTTAAAATAAAGTATAAATAAAAGGAGCTAAAGCAGAGCTGCCGCCAAATATTATTAATAATCCTAATAATAAAAGAAGAATAATAATAGGAATAAGCCAGAATTTTTTTCTTTCTGCAAAAAACTTAAATAAATCTTTTATAAATGACATAATATTTTTTTAGTAAATAATAAGTATATCTAATCTAATACAAAATCTTCTTTCCAATTATCAGTATTATCCCATTTTGGTTGTTCGGTTTTGACAAACAAAAAATTATTCATAACAAGATAATCCATTTCAGTACGCATAAAGCATCTGTAAGCGTCTTCGGGAGTGCACACAATAGGTTCACCTCTGACATTAAAACTGGTGTTAACAATTACTCCAAAGCCTGTAAGCTTTTTAAAAGCATTTATAAGCTGCCAATATTTAGGGTTTGTTTCTTTGTGAACAGTTTGTATTCTTGCTGAGAAGTCGATGTGAGTGATGGCCGGAACGTCAGAACGTTGAAAATAGAGTTTGTCTTTTAAGTTTAGTGTATTAAAATTTTCAGGCAGTTTATTTCTCCTTGACTTTACAACAGGTTCAACAATAAGCATATACGGTGATTTTGTTTTCAGGTCAAAAAAATCTTCTTTATTTTCAAAAAGCACAGAAGGGGCAAAAGGTCTGAACGATTCTCTGTATTTAATTTTAAGGTTTAATTTTTTCTGCATTTCCGGATTTCTGGGGTCACCGATAATACTCCTGTTGCCTAATGCTCTTGGTCCGAATTCCATTCTTCCCTGCATCCAACCTATAATTTTTCCTTTGTTGATATATTCTGCAATATTAGTACAAAGGCTATCGAAATCATCAAATTTTTTATATACAGCTTTAAATTTTCTTGATGTAAGAATAATGTCTTTATCAGAATATTCAGGTCCAAGATAAGCACCTTTCATTTTATCATTGTTAATATCGAAAGTTCTCTTTTTATCAAAGAAGATATGATAAGCGGCAAAAGCAGCGCCAAGAGCGCCACCTGCGTCTCCTGCAGCGGGTTGAATAAAAATGTCTTTGAATATGCCGCTGTTTAATATTTTGCCGTTAGCAACGCAATTCAAAGCTACACCTCCGGCTAAACATAAATAATCGGCTCCTGTTAGCTTTTTGGCTTCTTTTACCATTTTTAACACTATTTCTTCTGTAACAATTTGTATTGCTAAGCCAAGGTCGCAATGGTGTTGTAAAAGCTCTGATTCGGAGTTCCTCTTTTTAAAACCAAATAATTTCTCCCATTTTTTTTCTTTAACCATTTTTAA
Organism: Bacteroidales bacterium; assembly: GCA_021158345.1. GTDB lineage: Bacteria > Bacteroidota > Bacteroidia > Bacteroidales > AUK083 > AUK083. Next base: position 1,965 of record JAGGUV010000019.1, on the reverse strand, counting down.
TCCTACTGAATAGTTAAAATATTTTTGGTTAATCCATATGGAGCCGTCATCATAGATTTTAATTAATTTATTTTTGATTATGTCAACAAAGTTCTTCACTCTTTCAGAATCAGGATTACCGTATGGTGCCAGACCCATAAGTTTATACTCGCCCGAGTTAACTCTAAAACCAAGAAAATAAGTAAATGCAGAATATAGTAGCCCCAATGAATGAGGGAAATGCATTTCTTTTAGAATAGAAATATTATTTTTTTCACCGTAACAAATAGAAGAAGTAGCCCATTCACCCACTGCGTCAACAGTTAAGATGGCTGCATCTTCGAAAGGTGACGGATAAAAAGCACTTGCTGCATGTGATAAATGATGCTCGGGAAATAAAAGTTTAATGTGTTTTTTATCAAAATCATTGATTTTTTTTAACTCTGATAATATCAGCTTTTTTAAAAACATCTTTTCTTTTATCCATACAGGAATAGCTTTAACAAAAGAACGGATACCTTTTGGAGCAAAAGCATAGTATGTTTCTAAAAGCCGTTCGAATTTTAAAAAGGGTTTATCATAAAATACCACAGCATCTAATTCGTCAATAGAAAAACCTGAATATTCAAGGCAATATTTAACTGCATTTTCAGGAAACGATTTGTCATGTTTTTTTCGTGTAAACCTCTCTTCCTGTGCAGCAGCAAGAATATCTTCATCTTGAATTATTGCAGCTGCTGAATCATGGTAGAAACAAGATATCCCTAATATTTTCAACTTTTTAAGTTTTTAATTTTTTATCAAATATATATAATTATAATTTTTTATACAATATTTGTGTGGTTTTTTATTAAAATATTTTAATTTTACTTTAAATCTTATCTATTTACCCCTTCAATTTTTTTTGTCATAATGGTGATTAATGAATCTATTGATGATTGATTATCAGTTACTCCTATGCTTTTAATCCATTTACCATACATTGCATTAGGAAGGACAATAAATTTTTTGCCGAAGTCATTTTTATGTTTTTTCATCTCAGCATATCTGTTTTTACCTAAAAAATTATCTTCGTAAAAATCCCCAAGGTTATCACCTGCGAGTAAAACTATTTCATAGCCTTGTGAAGTGATTTTTTCTCTTCTTGGTTGTTTATTGTTCGGCTCTTTGTTTGTTCCCGATTTTTTTTCTCTAAGCAAAAGATGAGTATCCTTTAATTGTGGAAACCTTAGATTTTTTAAGTTTTTTACAGTAGCTTCTTCTAAATTTTTTTTCCGGTTTGAAACATAAAAAATATTAAATCCCAGGGAATCAGCATATTTAAGAAATTCTAAAGAACCGGGCACTGGTTTTGCCGCTGATAAATTGCACCATGTATTCCAATAAGCAGGATAATTTTTCCCGCTTTCAATAGATTTTGCCTCATAAGGGGAGTTATCTAAAATTGTTTCATCAATGTCAACAACAACAGCTAAATTGTTTTTACCTGGATTATTTTTTTTAATTATGCTAAGTCTTTGTTTACCTATGTTATAAGCTTGATAAGAAAGTGCTTTGTACTCTGATGCATAGTAGTTATAAAGAGTTGCCATTATTAAATTATTATTTGCAATGGATTTTTTTTTGGTACTCAGGTATTTATCACTGCTATTTGTGCACGAAAATAGAAATATTGCAAGTATAATACTTATAAATTTTGTTTTCATACGTTTAATATTTTTAATTTTTATACAAATGTAATTAATTTATTAAAGTGGTAATTTTATTATTGTGTTTTATGTTTTTTGAAAAAATGTGTTTGTCTGATGAAAATTATAAATAGTAGGGCAGAGGATTGTTTTAATATATACAAATGTAAATTAAAAAATGTTTACAGAAGGAAACAAAATTATGATTTTACAAATGTAATTTGTTAACAATTGTAATTACTTGTTTTATATTTCTGTTTATTGTTGTAAAATGTCATATATTTGTAAATATAAAATA
>JAGGUV010000080.1 GCA_021158345.1 Bacteroidales bacterium | reverse complement strand
GATACTAATAGATTATTATGAAATTTTTCGGAGATTTCCATATCCACTCACATTTCTCAATGGCAACATCTAAGCTTTTAAACCCCGAATATTTAGATTATTGGGCTAAGATAAAAGGAATAAAAGTCATTGGTACAGGTGATTTTTCTCATCCAGGCTGGTTAAAAGAATTAAAAGAAAAGCTTGAGCCTGCCGAACAAGGTTTGTATAAATTGAAAAATGAATATGTTTTAGATAATCCTTATTGTAAAAATACTGATGAAAACAAAACAAGATTTGTTCTTTCTGCTGAAATTAGTAATATTTATAAAAAAACCGGTAAAGTAAGAAAAGTACATAATTGTTTTTTAGCTCCTGATTTCGAAACTGTTGAAAAAGTACAGCGGAAATTTAAAAGCATGAATTTTAATATCACTTCTGATGGAAGGCCTATCTTGGGGTTAGATTCCGGAGATTTATTAGAAATTATGTTTGAGGTAAACAAAGACATTTTCTTTTTTCCTGCTCATATCTGGACTCCCTGGTTTTCTGCTCTCGGCGATAAATCAGGTTTCGATACTATAGAAGAATGTTACGGAGATTTGTCTGAACATATTTTTGCTGTTGAAACAGGATTGTCAACAGATCCGCCTATGAACTGGGCTTGCAGCTTTCTTGACAAATACAATCTTTTGTCGAATTCTGATGCTCATTCTCCTGAAAAGCTCGGCAGAAATGCTAATATTTTCGATACTCAACTTTCGTATGATAGTATTATTGATGCTATGAAAACAGGCAATCCTGATGAATTTCTCGGCACAATAGATTTTTTTCCTCAGGAAGGAAAATATCATTTTGATGGACACAGGAAATGTGGTGTGAAATTTAGTCCTTTAGACACCTTAAAAAATAAAGGTATTTGTCCGGTTTGCGGCAGGAAAATTACTATTGGTGTTACTAATCGTATTGCTCAATTATCGGATAGGGATGATATTTTTGAACGTAAAAATCGTTTGCCTTTTTATTCGTTAATCCCTTTAAAGGAGATGTTAGCAGAAATTCATGGTGTTGGTGTTAATTCAAAAAAAATAACACACGAATACAATTCTCTTATCCTTAAAGCCGGTTCTGAATTTAATTTGTTATTTAATTTTTCTCTTGAAAAAATAAGTCGAATTGCTGATCATAAATTAGCTGAAGCAATTAAGCGTATGCGTGAGAGAAAAGTTTTTATTAAAGAAGGTTTCGATGGTGAGTATGGAAAAATAAATGTTTTTTCTGATAATGGTTTTGATGAAAATCAGAATGTTTTGTTCGATAAAATGAAACCGGAAATAGCAGAACCTGAAAAAATTAAGCTTTTAAATTTCGACTTAAAAGAATATCAGAAATTAAAAAAAACTATTAAACCGGAAGATTTAACAGAGATTAAAGAGCCTGCTCCTGAATATAAATCAAAAAATACACTTTTAAAATCATTAAATCCTGAACAGATCGCAGCTGCTGAACATCGGTCTGGGACAGCTCTGGTGCTGGCAGGACCGGGAACAGGTAAAACAAGAGTGCTTGTTTACAGATTTGCAAATCTGGTGTTGAATAAAAATATAAATCCCGAAAATATTTTGGCTTTGACTTTCACAAATAAAGCTGCCAATGAAATGAAAGAACGGCTTGCCTTTTTGCTGAAAAAAAATTATAATCCCGACAATTTCAATGTCTCTACTTTTCACGCTCTCGGTCTTCGCATCATCAAAGAACAATTAAAATTTACTGACAGAAAACAGAATTTTTTATTAATTGATGAAGATGAAAAAAAATATATTCTTGAAAAAATGTGCTCTGATAAAAGCAATATAAAAACTTATTCAAATTTAATTTCTAAAGCCAAACAATTTAATGATATTAATATTCCAGATGATGAAAATTTTAATTTTGTTTTTAAGAAATATCAGATTTTTTTAATAAAAAATAATCTTTTCGACCTCGACGATTTAATTTCATATCCCATTCTACTATTAAAACATAATCCTGAAATTTTGAAATATTACAGAGAGAAATTTCAATATATTATGATTGATGAGTATCAGGATACAAATCTCGCTCAATATAAATTGATAAAATTATTGATGCCGGGCAAGGATGCAAATCTTTTTGTTATTGGCGACCCTAATCAAGCTATTTACGGTTTTAGAGGTGCTGACGTTAAATTTATTGAAAATTTTATTATCGATTATCCTGAAACAAAAACTTATAATCTTAAAAAATCTTACAGGTGTACTGATAATATTCTTAAAGCCTCAAGTGACATTATCAATAAAAACAAAAGTTTTTTAAAAGGTCTGGCAAAGGGAGTAAAAATTAATATTGCTGAAAATGCAACTGATAAAAGCGAGGCTGAATTTGTAGCCCGCAAAATTGAATCTATGATTGGAGGATTGCGGTTTTTTTCTATGGACAGCAGTATCACTCAGGGTGACGAAAACAAGGATATTAAAAGTCTATCCGATTTTGTTGTGCTGTGCAGACTTACTAAACAATTTAAAGCATTTGAAAAAGCTTTTAATGACCACAGCATACCATATCAGATAATTGGCGAAAAACCTTTTTTTAAGTCTAAACCTATTGCTGATATTATCAGCATATTTAAATATTATTCTAACCGAGATGATATTTTTATGAAAAATTATATTGCTGATAAAAAAATTATTATAAACGGCGAAAGACTGAAATTCAATTTTACTGAAAACAATAATTCTGTTGAGAGTATTCTTAAACGAATTATTGATGTTCATTTCTCAAATCAAAAAGAAAAATATAAAAATTCCTTAGATAAACTTATTGATATTTCAAAACCTTACGGCAGCAAGATAGAAGAATTTTTAGACTTTATTTCTCTTGGCTCGGGCGCTGACCTTTATAACAAAAATGCTGAAAATGTAACTCTTATGACAATGCACGCATCAAAAGGGCTGGAGTTTAATTGTGTTTTTATTGTAGGCTGCGAAAATGGTATTATCCCTTATTCTTTATTCGAAAATCAAAAATCCGATATTGACGAAGAAAGAAGACTTTTGTATGTGGCTATGACTCGTGCAAAAAAACATCTTTTCCTCACTAATGCTAAACGCAGGTTTATTATGGGCAAAGAATATAATTTGACAAGAAGTCCTTTTTTAGATAAAATTGAGAAAGAATTAATTAAACAAAATAAAAGTACTTATAAAAAGCCTAAGAAAAAGGAAGACAATCAAATGAATTTATTTTAAAAGAAACTGTTATGAAATTAGCAATTGATATTGGCAACACAAATATAGTTTTTGGAATTTATAAAGATAATTTATGGATAAAACAATGGCGTATTCATACTGTGGCAAATAAAACCCCTGATGAATATGAAGTTATTTTAATGGCTCTCTTTGCTGCTGAAAACATTGACACAAGAAAAATTAACAAGGCTATTTTAAGTAGTGTTGTCCCTTCGTTAAGTTCGGGATTTCAAAATATGATAAAGAAAAAAATTACTAAAAATATTGTTACCGTACACCCTGATATTTATTCGTTTTTAAATATAAAAATTCCAAACCCTTATGAAATAGGAACAGATTTAGTTTCTGATGCAGTAGCTGCCTTTACTAAATATAAAAAAAATTGCATTATTGTTGATTTTGGCACTGCTCTTTCATTTACAGTTATAAATTTTAAAGGAGAATTGATAGGCGTTTCAATAGCTCCGGGATTAAAAACTGCTATGAATTCTTTATCAAGAAATACTGCTCAGCTTCCTAATGTAGAATTAAAAAAGCCTCCTTCTGTAATTGGAAAAAATACTATACATGCAATGCAATCAGGTGTGGTTTTAGGTTATGTTGGTTTAATAGAATATCTATTAAAAAATATTAAAAAAGAACTTCAGGGCGAGACAAAGGTTATAGCCACAGGCGGCTTGGCTTCATTAATCACTCCTTTAACAGATTGTATTGATATTGAGGAAAAATCATTAACATTAGATGGTTTGATAATTATTGGGGATTTGATAAAATAGAATTTAAGTTAATAATTTTTTTTGTGTAATTTTATGGTTTACCTTGTGAAATTCAGTTTACTGAATATTTCATCACTGGTTTACCCTGTGAAATTCAGTTTACTGAATATTTCATAGGGGTCATTCGATGGTCACATCTCCCGTAGTACGAATTTCCTCGTGCTACGGGTATTAATGTATTTAAAAACCCACAAGGTTTTTAAAACCTTGTGGGTTGTAATTTATTTCGTCAATATTTTTTTGTAAAGCGGGCTGAAAGCCTATTTTAATTCAGCCCGATGGCAGCGCCTCGGGATTAAAATGTTTGAGTGTGAAAAGAGCGCCCTGAAAGGGCAGATTAAAAAATATATCAAAATTAAATTTCTAATTTTCCTTTTCCAAACTTCAAAACTTTGGAAAAGTTTATAATAACAGGAATAATTTCTGT
>JAGGUV010000113.1 GCA_021158345.1 Bacteroidales bacterium | reverse complement strand
TGAAAATGTTAAGGTTGTTTGTTCTAAAGTTTTTGGCCCTAATATTATGAGAATCAAGAAAAAATTCGTTTGCGTTCTCTTAAACAATAAAAACATACAGGATAGTATTTTAACTGTTCAAGCAAATATTAATAATATTATTGATGAACTGGAAAAAGGAGAAAACAGAAGCTTTATTAATCTGAAAAAAAATATCTGACTAATATTTTAAGAATGTTGAAAATAAATGATGAATATGTAAATAAAGTAAAACATTGGTTTTCAGGTTATGTTGAAATATTTAAAAATGGTGATGATGATTTACTCCAAAATACTATTCTTAAAGAAAAACATACAAAAGAAGTATGTAAAAACATACTGATTATAGGACAACAATTAAATTTAAATAACAATGAACTTAATTTTGCCAACATCATAGCATTATTTCATGATGTTGGCAGATTTGAACAATATGCTCATTATAGAACTTTTGCTGATAATAAATCTGAAAATCATGCTGAGCTGGGAGTGAAAATTTTGAAAGAAAAAAAAGTCCTCTCTCAACTTGATGAATCTACACAAAGTTTAATTTTGAGAGCAATATCATATCACAATCGCTTTGCTGTTCCTGAAGAAGAAACAGAGAAGTGTATCTTTTTCAGTAAATTACTTCGCGATGCCGACAAACTTGATATTTGGAGAGTTGTTACAGATTATTATCTGAACAATAATGGCAAAAAAAATAAAACTATCGAACTAAGTCTCCCTGATACTAATAATTTTTCGGAAGAAGTTTATCAGGACATAATCAACTACAGGCTCGTTGACATAAAACACTTGAAAAATCTTAATGATTTTAAATTATTACAAATGGGATGGGTGTTTGATGTAAATTTTAAACCTACTTTTAAGCTTTTACAAGAACGTAATTATCTTGAAATGATTTATCAGGTATTACCAAAATCAGAAAAAACAGAAAAAGTTTACAGTATTATTCAGTCTTTTCTTGAGGGAAAAATTAATTAGTTAATGTTTGTCCATAAGGTTTGAGTTCGAGGCTTGCGAACTAAATACTTAATTTATAGATAGACACTAATTGAATTTTTTTTATGAGCTCTATTGACTTTCAAAGAAAAAAGACGTAAATTACAGCTTTTTAAAAAGAACCTATAAAATTTAACAAAGAAAGAAGGTAAAAATGAAAAAGCAATTTATAACTTTATTATTAATTGTTCTTACAACTGTAGTTTTTTCTCAAACAAATTCCAAATTTACAGAATTTCCTATAGCTGTTGGTGAAGACAGTCTTTTTGGAGCGTCAGCAGCTTTTGACGGAACAAACTTTCTTGTGGCAATAGAGGGTGATGAATCGGATGATTACCCTGTTCTTGTTCAGATGGTATCTCCAACAGGTAGTCTTATCGGCACACAAATTTCTGTCGGAGGACATGGTGGTATCCCGCCTGATGGTGCTCCTCTCATGGCATTTGATGGAACAAATTATTTGGTAGTTTGGACTGAATATTACAGCAATAATGATATTTGTGGGCAGTTTATAGATATTTCAGGAAATTTAGTGGGGTCAAATTTTTCTATAGCTACTGATGTTGACGAAAAAGGTGCCATTGCTTTTGGTAATAATTTTTATCTGGTGGCATTTCTTAAAAATAATCATCTTTATGGTCAGCGTGTGAGCCAATCAGGTGAATTATTAGGCAGTACTGTACAGATTAGCAGCAATCTTGTTAGACAAGACTTTCTTATAGCATTTGATGGAGTGAACTTTTTAGTAGTTTGGGTTGAAAAGATTGAAGAAAGTGATAAAGATGTTTACGGTCAGCTCGTCAGCGAAACAGGTGACCTGATAGGTGCTAATTTTTTGATTGACGGAGGCCCTTATCCCAGTGATAATCCCGGAGCAATTGCTTTTGACGGTTCAAGATATCTAGTAGTTTGGGAAGACCAAATAGATGCAACTAATTACTCCAATTGGGATCTTTTTGGCCGCTTTATAACTACTTCAGGTGTTGTTCAGGAAACAATAACTATTAGCGATGCTGAAGGCAATCAGCAAATTCCATTTGCAGATTTTGATGGCACAAAATATCTAATAACCTGGTCAGACGGAATGCCGTCAGCAACGACAAAAGCTGTAGGAAGATATTTTGATACATCAGGAAATCCTATTGGTGACGAATTTGTAATTTTTGAACCAACAGGAGATAAAATTCCACTCTGTGCAGGAATTGGTTTGGGAATTGATCAATACCTGGCAATTACAACTAAAGCAATTATAGATACTGGTGGTGGTCAATATGAATTTACCGGAGGCGATATTTATGGGGCTTTTATTCAAACAAATATCGGAATAGATAATAAATCAGAAAATATAAATTTTAATTTAAGTCAGAATACACCCAACCCTTTTAATTATAAAACCAAAATTTCATTCAACATTCCTGAAAACAACAGAGTTGAAATAAATATTTATAACATTATGGGGCAAAAGATTAAAACACTTGTAAATAATAAATACACCAAAGGTGAACATTCATTAGAATTTGACGGGTCAAAACTTAAAAGCGGGGTGTATTTTTATTTTTTAAGTGTTGGAAATAAAAAAATTACAAAGAAAATGCTTCTCTTGAAATAATTTTTCTGTGATTCTATCAAACAGCTTACTTATAATGATAAAATGTTTAAGTATTTAAGCATTTTATCATTTGTCAATATTTCACTAAATTTGTGGTAGTCCCAATATTCTAATAAATTTAAAAAGTCCTTTATACAAACGACTGCATATCATAGAGTCTTTTATATACACCTGCTTTTTCTAATAAATTTTTATGATTGCCTCTTTCAACAATTTCACCATCTTTTAAAACAATTATTTCATCGGCATATTGTATTGTTGACAATCTATGAGCAATAACAATAGAAGTTCTGTTTTGCATAAGATTCTCAATAGCTTGCTGCACCAGTCGTTCCGATTCTGTATCAAGAGACGATGTAGCTTCATCAAGAATTAAAATAGGAGGGTTTTTTAAAACAGCTCTTGCAATACTAATTCTTTGTTTTTGTCCACCTGATAATTTAGCCCCTTTATCTCCAATATTAGTATTATATCCGTCAGGCAAGGCAGAGATAAAATCATGAGCGTTTGCAATTTTTGCAGCACTAATAACGTCTTCCTTTTTGACTTCATTGCTACCAACAGCTAAAGCAATATTATTAAAAACAGTATCATTAAACAAAACTGTTTCCTGAGTAACTATTCCCATCAAATTTCTTATATCATAAATAACAAGGTCTTTTAAATTATTACCGTCAAATAATATTTCACCTTTTGTAACATCATAAAATCTCGGTAAAAGGTTAACCATAGTAGTCTTACCACCACCTGAAGCACCAACAAGAGCAATAGTTTTACCTTTAGGGATTTCCAAATTAATATTTTTCAATACATCTTTTTTTTCATATCTAAAGCTAACATTTTTATATTCTATTTTCTCATTAAAACTCTTAATAGGAATAGCATTGGGTTTTTCAATAATCACCTCATCAGCATTTAACACATGCTCAATACGTTCAACAGAAGCAGCACCTTTTTGAATATTATAAAAAGCTTTTGTAATAGATTTGATAGGTGGCAACAACTGGGAACAGATAGAAATGTAAACCAAAAAAGCAGCAGCATCCATGGATGTCTGATTGCCAAGAACTAATTTACCACCAAACCACAATACAACAACTAAAACCAATGTGCCGAGAAACTCGCTTAAAGGAGAAGCTAAATCACGTTTTCTGTATAAACGAATCATCAAACGCGTATATTTTTGATTTGTATTTTGAAAATTTTCATCACTGGTATCAATAGCATTAAAAGCTTTTATAATTCTTAAGCCTTCGATTGTTTCTTCAACAATAGATAAAATCTCACCCATTTTTTTCTGTCCCTTAGCAGAAGTACGCTTTAAACTTTTCCCTATTTTACTGATTATATATCCACTCACAGGCAAAAGCACAATCACAAATAAGGTTAAAGAAGAACTAAAAATTATTAATGTAATAAGATATGCAATAATTGTAATAGGATCACGGAAAATAGCCTCAAGAGAACTCATAATAGACCATTCTATTTCCTGAACGTCAGAAGTTATTCTCGACATTAAATCCCCTTTACGTTGTTCTGTATAATAAGATAATGGTAAAATCAATATTTTTGTAAACATATTATTTCTTATGTCTCTTACAACGCCATTACGTATCGGAGCTAAGAAAAACATAGATAAATATTTAAATAAATTCTTTAGAAAAAATAAACCGACAATTATCAAACATATATAAAATAATACCTGAAGCTCACCATAGATAGATATCTGATGCCCAATATAATAATAAAAATTTTCTTTAATAGAATTGAAATTATAAATGGAAAAATCAGGTGCAGACTCAGGTATTTTAGTTGTTTTAAATAACATCTGCAAAACAGGTATAAACAATGCAAATGATACCAAAGAAAACAATACTGAAATTATATTGAAAATTACATTTAGCAATGCATATCCCCAGTAGGGTACTATATATTTTAAAATTTTAATTAACTTGTTCATATATTTAATATCTTTCTGTTCTTAAATAAATATTTACTTCCAAAATAATTAACACCCAAAAATATTTTTAGACAAAGATAACAGAAAAAAACAAATCTTATTTTCTTAATTATTCTTTAAATTGAAATTAATCATAAAAAAATTTTTCAATAATTTTTAACTTATAATTTTATGTAAAAAAAATAAGATTGAAAAATATTAAACCTAACCTGAATTATTTGTATTTTTGCTACAATTAATAGAGATAATTCAGGTTAACCCCGACATAGAAAAGCATAAATTTTATAAGTAAATGACAATAAAATATTAGCTTAACTCAGTCGTCAGATTAATTCAGAATTTTGTCTTTTAAGTTTATGAATTAACCTGACTAAAAGAGCCAATAATATATTTATCATTATGGAAACGATAAGACAAAATAAAATTTCTAAATTGCTTCAAAAAGACCTTAGTAAAATTATAAACCAATTAAGCAATGAACTTTTTGACAATTCAATGGTTTCTGTAACAAAAGTATATGTTACTAAAGACCTTTCTATTGCAAGAGTCTATCTGAGTATTTTTGCTGCAAAAGACAAAAAGGAGATATTAGACAAAGTCAGAACACACACAAAAAAAATAAAATACATCCTGGCAAAACAAATCAGGCACCAATTACGTGTTATCCCTGATATTGTTTTCTACGAAGACGATTCATTAGATTATATTGAAAATATTGAAAATCTTTTAAAATAATATTTTTATGCAATACGACCCTATAAAATTTTCATTAGGTAAAGTCTTTAATAAAAAACCATTTTTAAGAATCATATTTTACAAACTTCTTGATATATTATTACTCAGGACATGGCATATTAAAAAAGCAATTAAAAAATGGGCAAAAAATCAGAATCAAAATATTGAAATTTTAGATGCAGGCTCAGGATTCGGACAATATACTTATTATCTTTCTTCATTAAATAAAAAATGGAATATTACAGGTGTTGATGTTAAAGAAGAACAAATTGAAGATTGTAATGATTTCTTTAAAAAAATCAACAGAAAAAATACTCATTTCGAAATTGCTGATTTAACAAAATATAAAAAACCTGAAAGCTTTGATATGATTCTTTCTGTTGATGTTATGGAACATATTCTTGAAGATGTTGAGGTATTTAAAAATTTCTATGCTTCTTTAAAAAAAGATGGTGTTTTATTTATTTCAACCCCTTCTGACCAGGGTGGCTCTGATGCTCACGACCACCACGAAGGATCTTTTATAGACGAGCATGTACGTAATGGCTACAGCATTATCGACATAGAAGAAAAACTTAAAAAAGCAGGTTTTAAAAATATTCAATCTAAATATTCTTACGGCAAACCGGGAAACATATCATGGATACTTTCTATGAAATATCCTATCGAAATGCTTAACATTTCTAAATTATTCTTTTTAATTTTACCTGTTTATTACATTATCCTTTTCCCTTTTTGTTTAATTTTAAATTCTATTGATGTAAATAAAAAACATAATTCAGGTACAGGGTTAATTATAAAAGCAAAAAAATAAAAATTTGAATTTTTCATTTTACATAGCAAAACGATATTTATTTTCAAAAAAAACTCATAATATTATTAACATAATATCAGGCATTTCAGCAATAGGCGTTACTATCGGCACAATGGCTCTTATTATTGTACTATCTGTTTTTAATGGGTTCGAAAATCTTGTGGAATCATTATTCAATACTTTTAACCCTGATATTAAAATTACTGCAAAACATGGTAAAACTTTTAATAAATATGATATTCCTGTTGACTCAATTAAAAAAATCCCTGACGTAGCATATTACACAGATATTATCGAAGAAAATGTTCTGCTAAAATATAATAACAAACAAGATATTGTTACAATAAAAGGTGTAGATAATGACTTTGAAAAGATGACAAAAATAGATTCTGCTGTTGTTGAAGGAAATTTCATCCTGAAAAATAATAATAATAATTTTACTGTTCTTGGCTATGGTATTGCTTATTATCTTGGCATTAATTTAAACGATATAATAACACCATTATCTGTTTATGCTCCAAAAAGAGGAGAAACATCAGCTTTAAATATTAACAATGCATTTAATTACAAAAACATTTATCCTTCAGGGTTTTTTTCTATTCAACAGGATTTTGATGAAAAATATATGATAGTGCCAATAAGATTTGCAAAACAACTTTTAAACTATAAAAATGAAATCACTTCTGTAGAAATAGGATTGGATAAATATTGTGATAAAAAGGATATTCAGGAAAAAATCCAAGCTCTTACAGGAGATAAATATTATGTAAAAAACCGGTTTCAGCAACAGGAAATGCTTTATAAAATAATGAAATCCGAAAAATTTGCTATCTTCCTCATACTTTCATTCATATTATTAATAGCCACTTTTAATATTATTGGTTCTTTATCAATGCTAATACTCGATAAAAAAGAAGACATTACAGTATTAAAAAGCATGGGAGCTAATAATAAATTAATAAAAAAAATCTTTCTTTATGAAGGCATGTTAATATCAATTACAGGAGCAATATTTGGTTTGATTATTGGTATTTTTATCTGTTATCTGCAACAAAAATTCGGCATTATCAAGCTCTCATCCGCAGGCAGTTCTTTTGTTGTTGACACTTATCCAGTTTTTGTAAAAATATCTGACATTGTTATTGTTTTCTTAACTGTCTGTATAATTGGCTTTTCTTCTGTTTGGCTGCCTGTTAAAAACATATCCAAAAAATATCTTGATATTAAACTTTCCTGATTTTTTTGTTTAAAAAAGTTTTTTTTTCTAAAAAAAATAGTTAATATTGTAACTATTATTTTTATTAATCTTTTTAATCAAAAATTTATGAAAAAACTTACAAAACTATTAAAAATTAATTATTTATTAATTATTAGTATTATATTGTTATTTAATAATACTTATGCTCAAAGCATAGTAATTAATAAAAATGCTAAAACAAATATTAAAATTAATGAAAACACCTACAATAAACTTATTGTAAACAATACACTTGCTACAATAAGTTTAGAAAATGTTAAAACTGAAAAGGGAAATTTTTATAAATTTAAAATTCCCAATTATTCAACAACATCAAAAGTTGGAGCTCCTGAACTTCCTGTAATGAGAAAGCTTATTGAAGTTCCTTTTTGCTCTGATATTAAAATAAATATTATAAAATCAGAAGTTAAAGAATATAAACTTAAAGATTTGGGAATAGAATATCAGATAATTCCTAAACAACCGTCTCAACCAAAAAACATTCAAAAAATTGAATTTAAAATCAATAAAAAAGATTATTCAAAAAATGCTTATTCTACTGATAAAATTGCAACAGTAAAAGTATTAGGAATTATGCGTGGTGAAAGAATAGCACGGTTAAATATTGCACCCGTACAATATAATCCTGTTACAAACAGCATCAAAGTATATTCTAATATTACAGTTGAATTAAGTTTTGAAAATGCCGATATTTCAAAAACTATTGAATACAAAAAAAAGAGCGAATCAATATATTTCAAAGCTCTTAACAATCAATTATTCAATTATAAAAGTCTTAATACAAAAGATAATTTAAGCAGATATCCAATAAAATATGTAATTGTTTCAGATCCTATGTTTAAGGATGCCTTACAACCATTTATCCAATGGAAAACAAAAAAAGGATTTCATGTTATTGAAGCATATACTGATAATCCTTCTGTAGGAAACGATAAAAGTTCAATAAAATCATATTTGCAAAACTTATATGACTCAGGAACACCTGCTGATCCTTCTCCGACATTTATTCTTTTTGTTGGCGATGTAGCACAAATCCCTACATTTAGCGGAGAAGGACCAACAGATCTTGATTACTGCGAATATACAGGCGACTACTTTCCAGAAGTATATTATGGCAGATTTTCTGCTACTAATGTTTCTGAACTACAACCTCAAATTGATAAAACTCTTGAATATGAACAATATCTTATGGCAGACCCGTTATTTTTAAATAATGTTACTCTTGTTTCCGGTGTTGACGCATCACATGCACCTACTTATGGAAATGGTCAGATAAACTATGGTTCATCAAATTATTTTAATGCTGCTCATGGAATAACAGCAGACATATATCTTCATCCACAGTCAGGAAATCATTCAGCAGATATAATACAAGATGTTAGCAATGGCGTTGCCTATGCAAATTATACAGCACATGGCAGCCCTAATGGTTGGGCAAATCCAAGCTTTACTGTTAATGATATTCCCGGATTACAAAATCAGGGAAAATATCCTTTAATGGTTGGAAATGCATGTTCTACTAATACTTTTACTAGTTCGGAATGTTTTGGTGAAGCTTTGTTAAGAGCTGAAAACAAAGGGGCTATAGGATATATTGGCGCTTCAAACAGCTCTTACTGGGACGAAGATTATTTTTGGGGTGTTGGTGTTGGTGAAATTACTGCAACTCCTACATACGAAGATACAGGATTGGGTGCTTATGATTGTACATTCCATGACCATGGAGAAACTCCTGAAGACTGGTATGTTACTCAGGATGAGATGATATTTGCAGGTAATCTCTCTGTTACTCAAAGTTCATCGACTTTAATTAATTATTATTGGGATGTATATTGCCTTATGGGAGACCCGTCTCTTATGGTATATTTTTCACAACCCGGGAATATGATAGCAAATTATAATCAACTTATACCTTTAGCATCTTCTTCTTTTACTGTTAATACAAACCCTTATGCCTATGTTGCAATATCTAAAGATGGAGTTCTTAAAGGCTCTGCCCTTGCCGACGAAACAGGTATTGCTCAAGTAGCTTTAGATGATATCTCTACTCCAGGTACTGCCGACATTGTTATCACAAAACAAAACAGAAAACCTCATTTTGGAACCGTAAACATTGCTTCCCCAAACGAAGCCTATATTATTTATAATAATAATACTATTAATGATGAAGCAGGCAATAATAACGGATTAGTTGATTATAACGAAAGCATTTTATTAAACCTTGAAATGAAAAATGTCGGACTCACTGATGGTGAAAATATTTCTGTTCAAATATCATCCGATGACCAATATATTACTATTACTGACAATACCGAAGACTATGGTACAATTCCTGCAGAACAAACTAAAATTATTGAAAATGGCTTTGCTTTTGATGTAAGCGGAGATATTCCTGATAATCACAACATATTTTTTAATGTTATTGCTACTGATGGTACTGATACCTGGGAAAGTTCATTTACAATTACAGGACACGCTCCTGTTTTGGAATTCGATTATTATGTTGTTTCTGATGAAACAGGAAATAATAATGACAGGTTAGATCCTGGTGAAACAGCTGAATTTATCTTTTCAATAAAAAATACAGGATCTTCTGATGCTTCAAATATCAACGGAAAACTATTCTGTAATAACGAATATATTACTCTGATAGACGATTCATTAACATATAATTATATTAACAGTGGAGAATCAACAACAAAATCATATACTGTAAACGCCTCTTCACAAACTCCTTTAGGGACAAAAATAGATTTTACTTTTAAAGCCTATGATGAATCTGAAAACTTAGAATTTACTAAAAGTTTTTATATTGTTATTGGTCAAATACCTATTTTAATTACCAATTTAGGTAACAATCTCCAATCAGGATTAAAAATGAAACAAACTCTTGATCAAATAGAAATAAACTATGAATATTCTACATTTTTCCCTACTAACCCACAAAAATACAATACAATATTTGTATGTCTCGGCATTTATGACAATAATTTTAAATTATCAGATGCACAGGGACATGCATTAGCTGAATTTCTGAATAATGGAGGCAACCTATATTTAGAAGGAGGAGATGCATGGTATTACGACCCTGAAACAGAAGTCCGTCCTATGTTTAATATTCATAGCACTGAAGATGGATATCCTGACCTTGATTCTGTTTTCGGACAGGAATCTTCTTTTACCGAAGGATTAAAATTTAAATATTCAGGTAACAACAACTGGATTGACAGATTAGAACCTGTTTCGGATGCTTACTTAATCTTTAAAAATAATCAGCCTGAATATGGCTGTGCTGTTGCCAATGATGCAGGAACATATAAAACTATAGGAACATCATTTGAATTTGGAGGTGTAACTGACGATGTTTACCCAAACACAAAATTAAATTTAATGCATAAATATTTGGAATTCTTTGGCTTCCCTCCAAAACCGGGCAAAGCAGGAATACCTGAAGGAGCTGAAACTGTTTGTGAAAAAGAATCGCAAGTAAATTATTCTACTGCAGGGGCTGAAAATGCAAGTTCTTATATCTGGGAAATATCTCCTTATAATGCCGGTTTTATTAACGGAAATTCGGCTAATATTACTATTAATTTCAGAGAAGGTTTTAATGGCACTGCAAAATTAACTGTTAAAGGAGTTAATGCTACAGGTTATGGTGATACATCAGATACATTATCTATTATTGTGCTTCCTTTGCCTTCTGCTACAATTTCAGGAGAAGAAACTATTTGCCAAAACGATAGTGCTATGCTTAATGTTGTGCTTACGGGAACTCCTCCTTGGTCTGTTGTTACAGGCAATTCCGAAACTTTTATTGTTAACGAAACTCCATGGACACCCTGGGTAAAACCTATGGAAACAACTGAATTTACAATAGCTTCTGTTACTGATGCTAATAACTGCTCAAATACAGGAACAGGCAGCGCTTTAATCACTGTTTTACCTTCTCCTGTTATTGACCTTGGTCCTGATACTGCTATTTGTAATTATTTGACCTATACTTTTGATGCCGGTGCAGATTTTGATTCTTATTTATGGTATAACGGTTCTACAGAACAAAGTATTACTATTGATTCAACAGGTGTTGGAATTGGTACTGTTAATGTTTGGGTTGATGTTACTAATACAAACGGATGTACTACAAGAGACTATGTTGATCTTACTTTTAAAGATTGCACAGGTATTAATGATTATAATACTCCTGATATAAACATTTATCCTAATCCTAATAAAGGTAGTTTCAATCTGGAGATAAATTCTAAAACAAAAGGTATTTACAATATTAAAATTGTTAATACTTTTGGTACTAAAGTTTATCAATTAAATGATGTCCTTATTAATAGAAAATATAATAAGAACATTAATACTTCTAATTTCTCGAATGGTGTTTATTTGCTGATAATAGAAAACAATTCTAATACCTATCGGGATAGATATATCAAAAAAATAATTATTCAAAAATAAATTATTGATTTATTAAAAAACAAGCCCTTAGTATTTTTTTGCTGAGGGCTTTTTTGTTTAGTATTGATAAACAGAAATTCGATTAATAAAAAAATTATTTCATTCCGCTCAATTCGGATAGAGATATTTTTTTGAGAATTAACTGTTTTTTCATTAACTCTAACCTTATCCACAACTAAAAAAGGTTAAAAGTCTTTATCTTAAATTCATTCGGATATTTTTTTTATTTTTGGGGTTACCATAGATTTAAATAAATAAAATTTTTTTAATTTTCGGGTTAATTAAGTTTTTTGTATTTTTATAAAAAAATTCATTGTTGTCCGATAAAGAATTATTAATAACTTTAAAATGCTTGAATATACTAATATTTCAAAACAGGTCGCCTTTACAGGGCTTGTTTTTTTGATAAATATTTTACTATAAACAAATACGACCTAATTGGGGCGTAATAAAAAAACCACGTAGTGGTGATCTGTTTATAGCACAGATGTTATGAAATATTTTAAAGTGCCGTAGGTACGTCC
>JAGGUV010000127.1 GCA_021158345.1 Bacteroidales bacterium | reverse complement strand
TAATAACAGCTTTTTAATAAATAAAAAATTAATTATTTTTTTATTTTATAACAGAGAATTTTTTATTATATGAATATTTATTATTAATATTAACACTATAAATATAAATGCCCTGATTTAAATTTCCGGCATTATAATTTATTTTGTATAAGCCTGCATTTTGATATTTATTAAATATACAGTTGATAAGCTTTCCGTTAATATTGTAAATATTTATTGTAACCAAACCTTGTTCATAAACATTATATTTAATATTTGCTGTATTAATAACAGGATTAGGATATATCATTGTGTTGTTATCATTATTAATTTCAGAAATTGATAATAAGCCTTTGTTTATAATTTTCGGCACATTAATAATAATGTTATTAATATCTTCGCCTTTTGAATCAATTAAATGACTGTTTTCTGCTGCTGTGAATTTTATATATTTATCTTTTGTAAAATTATCAGTTGTCCTGATTTTAAGTGTAAATAACGGCTCCCCGGTTTTTAGTAATATAGCTTTCTCACAAGTATTTACCCACGATATTATTATCCTGCTATTTTCTATTTTATAATCAATATTTTTTATTTTTGATTCTATATTTTTTATCTCAACCAAGTCATTTGGATAGTCAATTATTAACCCTATTGCATTAACATAAATATCTTCTTTTAAATTAAAATCAATATTAGTTTTCTGATTAGCATTCATATTATATTCGTTATCATAAAAAAGAAAAACAGAATTGCCAGGTAATACTCCGGGAACAAACGAGCCGTTAACATCTCCCATGCTTGAGCCACCAAAGTCAGTAGTGTCAATATCTTTGCTGTTTTCAATTGTAATTGTTGGGCTTTCAAAGGTCCAGTCACCTGCAGTGAAAGGTGTTCCGTTTGGGTACCAGCCTGTAGTTATTGTCCAGTAATCGTCCCAATTAACATTACCGTCACCTGTAACATCAGAAGAAATAAGCTGCAATGAGTCTAAAGTTTGAGAACCTGTCAGGTATTGAAGCAATAAATATGAATCACCAAGATTAACACCACCCGGAGTTTGATTGATTGACCCGTTTAAAGTATAAGTCCCTTCTTGCAAATTATCAAACTGATAGAAACCTGTATTATCGGTTACTGTTGAGTCAATAATAGCATCTGTTGCATCTTTAATGTAAACTTTTACATTGTTTAATGGTTTAGTTACATCATTGTGATAATTAATATTACCTACAATTGTATTTTGAGAGAAAGAAAAAGTATTGCAAAAAAATATTATTATTGCAATTAATGAGATTTTTTTAATTTTACCTGTCATTATTTTTAGTTTTTTAAGATTAATAATTTAGTTTTTTATAATTATTTTTTAAGTTAATTATTTTTTTAAAGTTATGTTTATATATCTTAATACTGAAAATCGGAAAAAGTAATACATGTTTTTGCAATTATTTTTAAAAAAAATGCAATTTTTTTAAAAATAGTAAAAAAAATGAAAAATAATTAAAAAAAATGGAAGATAATGTGTTTATTATAAGAAAAATGAAAAAAAATGAAAAAAAAACGGAAAATGATGTATTACTTTTTGGCAATTTCGGTATTAAGTAAGTGAAAAGAGAAATGATAAAAATTAGTGAAGAGGAAATTATTAGAGGATTATTGTTAAGAGATGAAAAAGTAATAAATTTAATTTATGAGAATTATTTTCCTCTTATTAAGCGAATGGTGAAACGTAATTTTGGTAATTATGAGAATGCCGAAG
Source organism: Bacteroidales bacterium (assembly GCA_021158345.1). Classification (GTDB taxonomy): domain Bacteria; phylum Bacteroidota; class Bacteroidia; order Bacteroidales; family AUK083; genus AUK083. The sequence continues at coordinate 9,514 of JAGGUV010000127.1, read as the reverse complement.
ATGTGTTTCAGGAAGCCTTAGTTATTATTTATGAAAAGATTAAAAATAATGATTTTAGGTTAAGATGTTCTTTTAAAACTTTTTTATATTCAGTTTGCAGAAATCAATGGATTAAATCAATGTTTAAATGTGGACGTGAATATCAAGATAAATTTTTTGATGTAGAGGAATATTTCGTTATCTCACATGATGTTCAGGATTATGAATTATTTGATGAGATTAAAATTAAGGAGAAATTATTTCATAAATATTTTCTTGAATTATCAAAAAATTGTCAAAGAATTTTGAAATTATATTTTTATGGTAAAACAAATTCGGAAATAACTGAGATAATGAGATTTAAATCTGAAATATATACCAGGACTAGAAAATATACTTGTAAAGAAACATTAAAAAAGAAAATTTTTAATAACCCTGAGTACAAGAAAATTTTATATAATAAGACTTTATAATATTAATAAATTAATAAAAAATTATTTAAAATGGATACCAAATTTAATTTAAACGAATTGATTGAAAGATATCTTAATAATCAATTAAATCCTGAAGAATTAGATTCATTTAATAAAGAAATGGAATTAAATGAAAAGTTCAGGCGTGAAGTAGAATTGGAAAAAGACTTAAAAATAATTGTTCAGCGCGAGGATGTATTGGATTTGAGAAGAAAGATTCATAAAGCTGCATTATCATATAATCGCAAGAACGAATCACCTAAAATTTTACATATTAATATTAAAAGAACTATTCTAATTGCCGCTTGTATTGCCGCAGCATTTTTTGTTAGTATATTAATTTACAATAATATACCTCGTAAAAACAGCAATAACAACCTTTTCAATACATATTATAATTCCGATATTTCATTAAACCTTAATCGTTCAGGAAATAATGGTTTAGCCGAAGCGCTTATTAGTTATAATCAAAAGAATTATCAAGATGCAATTAATATTTTTAATGATATTCTTTCTTCTGACAGCAGTAATATAGCTGTGGCTTTTTATGCAGGTGTCTCTTATATTGAAACTGAAGATTTTAAGAGTGCAATTAAATTATTTAATCATATAATTAAGGATCAGGATAATTTATATATTGAACATGCTGAATGGTTCAGGGCTCTCTGTTTATTACGAATAGGTAATAAGGCGGAAGCTATTAAAGAATTTGAAAAGATTTCTAAAGATACAATCAATTATCACAATAAAGAAGCAAAGGAAATATTAAAAGAACTTGACATATAGCTTCTATAAGTATATTAAAATTATCAGTTTACCGGTTTTCTTACCTTGAATTATAGACTTTAAAAGCCTGAAATTATTTTCTTTAGTGTTTTATCTGTTTATATTTTTGTACTTCGTTTACCCCCGTTAAATAATTTTGATTATCAAAATTAAAATCTATGATTTTATTTAACAGGGTTCACCCTGTGAAATTGCAAAGGGAAGTTATTTCACAGGGTGAATTTTTAATAGATTACTTTTTATTAATTCCCAATGTATAAATTAGAATTTTTGATTTCAATTTCAAGTTACATTAATCATTTTTATGTGTGTTTTAAATCAGCCAAGAATGTCTTATTTTATTAAGTCTTAGCTTTTAAATAATTTATCATGAAATTTTATTTAATAAAATTAAGAAAGAAAATTTATTTTATTAATTTCGCAAAAAAATATAACATTAAGTTTAATAGTTTAAAATAAAGACAATTAAAAAAATATTATCATGACAAAAAAGAAAAATTTTATTACATGTGATGGTAACTATGCAGCAGCTCATATATCTTATATGTTTAGCGAAGTAGCATGCATATACCCCATTACACCCTCGTCACCAATGGCAGAACATATTGATGAATGGGCAGCTCATGGCAGAAAGAATATATTTGGAGATACAGTAAAAGTAGTAGAATTGCAATCAGAAGGTGGAGCTTCAGGTGCTGTTCACGGTTCATTACAAAGTGGAGCTTTAACTTCTACATATACTGCTTCACAAGGTTTAATGTTAATGTTACCGAATATGTATAAAATATCAGGTGAATTATTACCTGGTGTTTTTCATGTTAGTGCGAGAAGTTTAGCCGGTCATGCTCTTTCTATTTTTGGAGACCACAATGATATTTATACTGTCCGTCCAACAGGATTTGCTATTTTAGGTGCTGGTAGCGTTCAGGAGATTATGGATTTAGCCGGTGTAGCTCACCTTGCTGCTATTAAATCAAGGATTCCATTTGTACATTTTTTTGACGGTTTCAGAACTTCTCATGAAATACAAAAAGTTGAAACTCCGTTAATGGAAGATATGGCTAAATTAGTAGATTTTGATGCTGTTAAAAGATTTAGAGATAATGCTTTAAATCCTGAACATCCTGTTACCAGAGGTACTGCTCAAAATCCTGATATCTACTTCCAGGCTAAAGAGTCAGCTAATAAATTTTATGATGCTGTTCCTGATATTGTTGAAGATTATATGCAGGAAATTAAAAAATTAACAGGCAGAGAATACCATCCTTTTAATTATTATGGTGCTCCTGATGCAGAAAAAATTATTGTGGCTATGGGCTCTGTTACTGATACTATTGCAGAAGTTGTTGATTATCTTAATGCAAAAGGTGAAAAAGTTGGCTTGATAGCTGTTCATTTATACAGACCTTTCTCTTCAAAATATTTCTTTAATGTATTACCCGATACTGTTAAAAAAATTGCTGTATTAGACAGAACTAAAGAACCCGGTGCTAATGGTGAACCTCTTTATCTTGATATTAGAGATATTTTTTATGAAAAAGAAAACAGACCTATTATTGTTGGTGGTAGATTTGGTTTAAGCTCAAAAGATACTACTCCTGCTCAGATAATTTCAGTCTTTGAAAACCTTGACAAAGATGAACCTATACATTCTTTTACTCTTGGTATTAACGATGATGTTACTTTTAAATCTTTGCCTTTATTACCTGAAATTTCTGTAGCTCCAAAAGGAAATTTTGAAGCTAAATTTTATGGTCTTGGTTCTGATGGTACTGTTGGTGCCAACAAAAATTCTATTAAAATTATTGGTGATTCTACCGATAAATATTGTCAAGCTTATTTCGCTTACGACTCTAAAAAATCAGGTGGTATTACTACTTCTCACCTTAGATTTGGGGATATTCCTATCCGTTCCACTTATTTAGTTAACACTCCTGACTTTGTTGCTTGTCACGTTACTCCTTATATCTATAAATATGATATGCTTAAAGGACTAAAAAAAGGTGGTGCTTTCTTATTAAATAGTATTTGGGATGAAGAAGAAACTAAAAAAAGATTACCATCCAGTATTAAAAAATATTTAGCTGAAAATAATATTAATTTTTATATTATTAATGCTACTGAAATTGCGCAAAAAATTGGTCTCGGCAACAGAACAAATACAATTATGCAATCTGCCTTTTTTAAAATTGCTAATGTTATACCTTATGACAAAGCTGTTGACGAAATGAAAAAAGCCGCTGAAAAAAGTTTCTCTAAAAAAGGCGAAGATATCGTTAAAATGAATTTTGCTGCTATTGATGAAGGAGGTAAAAATGTTGTAAAAGTTGAAATTCCTGAAGAATGGAAAAATATTGTTGTAGAACCACTTGATAATAGTGTCCACGGAGAAAACGTTACTGATTTTGTTAATAATGTTTGTAATCCAATTAACTTATTAAAAGGTGATGATCTACCTGTTAGTGCTTTTGCTGATAGAGAAGATGGCACTTTCCCTGCAGGTACTACAAAATTTGAAAAAAGAGGTGTGGCTGTTAATGTCCCTGAATGGCAAGTTGATAACTGTATTCAATGTAATCAGTGTTCTTTAGTTTGCCCTCACGCTGCTATTCGTCCTTTCTTATTAGATGAAGAAGAAATGAAAAATGCGCCTGAAGGTTTACAAACTAAAAAAGCTATTGGTAAAGGTTTAGAAGGATTACAATATAGAATTCAGGTTTCTACTTTAGATTGTACAGGCTGTGGTAGTTGTGTTGAAGTTTGTCCTTCTAAAAATAAAGCTTTAGTAATGAAACCTCTTGACACTCAAACTGCTGAAATTGAAAATTGGGATTATCTTGCTGAAAAAGTTACTTATAAAGATGATATCTTACCAAAAGATAAGAATATTAAAAATAGCCAGTTTGCTCAGCCTTTGTTTGAATTTTCAGGTGCTTGTGCAGGTTGTGGCGAAACTCCTTATATTAAATTGGTAACTCAGTTATTTGGTGAAAGAATGATTGTTGCAAATGCAACCGGATGTTCTTCTATTTATGGTGCTTCTGCTCCTTCTACACCTTATTGTCCATCTAATAAAAATGGTCATGGTCCTGCTTGGGCTAATTCATTATTTGAAGACAATGCAGAATATGGTTTTGGTATGTCTGTTGGTGTTGGCAAAATGAGAGAAAGAATTGAAAAAATTATGAAAGCTGCTATTGAAAATAATATTTCTGATGATATTAAAGCTGCTTTTAACGAGTGGATTGAAGGTAAAGAAAATTCCGAAAAATCAGCTATAGCTTCTAAAAAAGTTCTTTCTTTAATTGAAAATTCTAATGAAAAATATGCTAAAGATATTTTAGCTCTAAAACAATATCTCGTTAAGAAATCACAATGGATAATTGGTGGTGACGGCTGGGCTTATGATATCGGTTATGGTGGTTTAGATCATGTTTTGGCTTCCGGTGCTGATGTTAATGTTTTAGTTCTTGACACTGAAGTTTATTCTAATACAGGGGGTCAGTCCTCAAAAGCTACTCCTACTGCTGCTGTTGCTAAATTTGCTGCTTCAGGTAAGAAAATCAGAAAAAAAGACCTTGGTATGATGGCTATGTCTTATGGTTATGTTTATGTCGCACAGGTAGCTATGGGTGCTAACCAGACTCAGTTCTTAAAAGCTGTCAGAGAAGCTGAAGCTTTTAATGGGCCTTCTATAATAATCGCTTATTCTCCATGTATTAATCATGGTTTGAAAGCCGGTATGGGCAAATCACAATTAGAAGAGAAGAATGCTGTTGAAGCTGGTTACTGGCATCTTTACAGATATAATCCTGAATTAGAAGCTCAAGGCAAGAATCCTTTTGTTTTAGATTCTAAAGAACCTCAATGGGATAATTTTATTAAATTTATTAATGGTGAAGTACGTTACTCTTCATTAAAGAAAACTTTCCCTGAAATAGCTGATGAATTATTTGCTGCTGCTCAAAAAGACGCTCAGTGGAGATATGAAAGTTATAAAAGGTTAGAGGCTCTTGAATTTTAATTTTGAGTTTAAATTCATTAAAATAAAAAAGGCTGAATTTTCAGCCTTTTTTTATTTTATGTTATATTCTTTTATCTTTCTATAAAGAGTTCGTTCTGATATTCCTAAATCTTTAGCAGCATCTTTCCTTTTCCCTTTATGCTTTTCTAATGATTTTTTAATTAAATATATTTCTTTCTTTTCTATAGATAATGATTCCTCAATAATTTCAGGATCTTCTATTGGTTCTTCAATATCATTTTCTATGATTTTTTTTGTCAGAATATCATATTTTTTTGGATCTTGAATTATTGCATTGAGATTATTATCCTTATTTAAATTTTTAATGATTTTTTTATTCTCGGAATTTATGTTTTGATAAAGTGTTTCATCACCAACTATTTCTGTTACAATTTTTTTCAAATCATTAATATCTTTTTTCATGTCAAAAAGTACTTTATAAAGCAAGTCTCTTTCAGAGAATTCATTATTTGAGTTTTTGACATTAAAAAGTATAGGTAATTCATTATTTTGAGAATAGGGTAAATATTTTGAAATTATTTCACCTGTAATAAATCTATCTTTTTCAATTATTGAAATTTGTTCAGTAATATTTTTTAATTGACGAATATTACCATGCCATCTGTAATTAATAAGCATTTTTTTTGCCTCTTCATCAAGTTGCAATGAAGGCATACGATATTTCTCAGCAAAGTCAGAGGCAAATTTTTTAAATAACAGTATTATATCTTCTTTTCTGTCTTTCAAAGCAGGAATAAAAATTGGTACTGTGTTAAGACGATAGAAAAGATCTTGACGAAATTTACCTTTTCTGATGGCTTCAGGAATGTCAACATTAGTGGCTGCAACAACTCTTACATTTGTTTTTATAACTTTTGAAGAACCAACTCTTAAAAATTCTCCACTTTCTAATACTCTTAAAAGTCTTACTTGTGTAGATAAAGGTAACTCTGCCACTTCATCCAAAAATATTGTTCCACCGTTAGCAACTTCAAAATAACCTTTTCTGGATTCATTTGCTCCTGTAAATGAACCTTTTTCATGCCCGAAAAGCTCAGAATCTATTGTCCCTTCAGGTATTGCTCCACAATTGACAGCAATATACTGACCGTGTTTTTTTGAACTTAACTGATGTATTATTTTTGGAAAAAATTCCTTACCAGTTCCACTTTCTCCTGTTATTAATACTGTTAAATCTGTTGGGGCTACTTGCCTGGCAATATCTATTGCACGATTTAACAATGGCGAATTCCCGATTATTCCAAAACGTTGTTTTATTGATTGTATATCCATTTATTTTTTTTTTATTATCTGCTAAGATAATAAATTTAAATGTATTTTTATGATTAGTTTATCTTATCCTTGCATTTAATTTTGTCTCAAATACTTTGATAAATTTATTCATTGTTTTGTCAATGATTTTATCTGTAAGAGTTTTGTTCTTACCCTGAAGTATAAAATTAACTGCATACGATTTTTTATCAGAGTCAATCTTATCACCTTCATATATATCAAATAAGCTGACAGATTTTAAAATATTTTTTTCTGTTTCAAATGCTAAGTTTTTTATATCGGCAAATTTTATTTTTTTATCTATCAATAAAGCTAAATCACGTCTTACTTCAGGAAATTTTGATACTTCTTTGTAGTTTGTTTTTTGAAATTTTAAATTTTCTAAAATAACATCCCAGTTAATATCTGCATAAAAAACAGGCTGTTTAATACCAAATATTTTCAGGATTTTTTTACTTACCTGTCCGAATTCAGTTATTGTTTTCTTTTTATATGAGTATGATAAGCCTTCTGAAAAAATTTCTGTGCTAATCTCTTGAATTTTATAATTAATTCCTAATCGTTTAAGAATATTATTTACTGTTGCTTTTAAGTAATAGAAATCAAGTTGTTCCTCAGGATTTTTCCAGCTATTTGTATTTTTCTGCCCTGTAATAAATATACTGAGATGTTTTACTTCCGAGTATTTTGATAATACGTTTTCTTTTGATATATTTTCAGGTAAAAGTTGGTATGATTTACCAAACTCATAAAATTTTAGATTAAATATTTTTCTGTTAATATTTCGAATTATTGATTCTAACCCTCCAAAAAGTAAGGTTTGTCGTAATATATTTAAGTCCTTACTCAGTGGATTTAATATTTTTACACTATTTTCAGACTTATAATAATTTATTTTATCAAGGTATTCTGATTTTGTTAACGAGTTATTCATTATTTCGTAAAACCCGTTGTTTGTTAAAAAGTCTGAAATAATATTATTTATTTTTTCTTTATCAGGTTTCTCACTGTATGTTAATGTTGAATTTACATTTGAAGGTATTTCAATATTATTATAACCATAAATTCTAAGAACCTCTTCAATAATATCTGCCTCACGTGTTACATCCACTCTGTATGTTGGTACTGATAATTTTAAACCCTCGTCTGTTTCATTTAATATTTTAATTTCTAATGATAATAAGATGTTTTTAATTGTCTTTCTATCAATAAATTTCCCTATAAGTCTGTCAATATTTTTATAATAAACATTTACAATTTTATTGTCAATGTGTTTAGGATAAACATCAACAATATCAGAAGAAATATTTCCTCCGCAGATTTCTTTTATCAATAACGCAGCACGTTTTAAAGCATAAATTGTGATGTTTGGGTCAGTACCTCTTTCAAAACGAAACGAAGCATCTGTTTTTAAACTGTGTAGCTTAGAAGTTTTTCTTACTGTCTTAGGATCAAAACAAGCACTCTCAATAAATATATTTTTTGTTGTTTCGCTTATTCCTGAATCAATTCCTCCAAAAACTCCTGCAATGCACATGCCTTCTTCAGGATTGCATATCATTAAATCATTCTCCGATAATTTTCTTTCAATATTATCCAAGGTAATAAATGGAGTGTCTTTAGGCAGTTTTTTTACGATTATTTTATTTCCTTTAATTTTATCAGTATCAAAAGAGTGTAAGGGTTGACCTGTTTCAAACATTACAAAATTTGTAATGTCAACAATATTATTTACAGGTCTTATATCTATTGATTCTAAACGTTTTTTAAGCCAGTCAGGTGATTCCTCTACTTTAATACCTGAAATAGTAATACCTGAATAACGTGGGCAATCATTGCTGTTTTCTATTTCAACATCAATTTTGTTTTCATTATTGTCAACAGAAAAATTATCTACTGATGGTATTAATAATTTATAAGTTTTCTTTTTGTTTTCCAGATTGTTAAGGACAGCACAAAGGTCCCTCGCTACTCCAATATGAGAAATAGCATCCGAACGATTTGGAGTAAGACCTATTTCAATAATATAATCTTCTTCAAGATTAAAATAATCTTTAGCAGGAGTACCCGGAATAGCTGATGGATCGAGTACCATAATCCCGTCATGAGAATTTCCTAATCCCAGCTCATCTTCTGCGCATATCATTCCCTCTGAAACAACACCACGTAATTTTGACCTTTTAATCTTAAATGGATTGTCTCCGTCATATAAAGTTGCTCCAATAACTGCTACAGGAACCATTTGCCCTGCTTCTACATTTGATGCCCCGCAAACAATATTTAATGGTTCTTTTTGACCTATATCTACTGTTGTTATACTTAAATGATCAGAGTTAGGATGACTCTCTTTTGTTATTACTTTTCCAATTATTACCCCTTCTAACCCGCCTTTTACAGATTGAACTCTTTCTAATCCTTCTACTTCTAATCCGCAATCTGTTAATAATTTTGATAAAGCATTAATCTCAAAGTCAGAATTAATGTCAATGTATTGTTTTAACCAGTTATATGATATCTTCATTTATTTAAAATTTTGAGCAAACAAAAATAGTGTTTTTTTGAATATTAAAAAGTTATCAATTGATTTTTAAAATATCTTTTGGTTTAATTATCTTTTTTGATGATTTTTTAAGTGGTTTTTATTAATATTTTAAGTATGGTAAAGTAAATTCAAACAGAATTTTTTACTCATATTAATAAGGTGTGTTTTTTATTTAAATTGTTTTAATTTATTAAAGTTGTTTTTGATTTCTTACCACTATGTGGGGGATAAAATGTCTTTTTTAAAATAGATAAAGCGGTTGCTTTATAAGTAAATGATATATGAAATAATGTTATTTTTTTAGTAGCGATAAAAAAACATACTTGTATTAAATTAGAAATAAGGCACTTAAAAAGAGCAAAAAATAAAGTTAAAAAAAAGCAAAAAAAAGCTTGTTTTATAATAATAATAGCATTT